>NZ_JBEOVM010000035.1:0-61886 GCF_040295505.1 Streptomyces sp. NPDC002790
AGGGACTCGCCGCGGGCGGCGAGTTCGCCGGAGCGGTCCTGTTCTCCTCCGAACACGCACCCAAGGGCAAACGCGGCTTCTGGGCGATGTTCCCCTCCCTGGGCGGCGGTGGCGCGATCGTCCTCGCCAACGCCACGTTCTTCCTGACCTCGATCCTGATGAGCGAGGACACCTTCATCAGTTGGGGCTGGCGGGTCCCGTTCCTCGCCAGCTTCCTGCTCGTGCTCTTCGGACTGTGGGTACGGCTGCGCATCGCGGAGACTCCGGTCTTCAAGAAGCAACAGGCCGACTCCTCCGGCACGTCCAAGATGCCGTTCGCTGAAGCGTTCCGGAACCAGCCGCTCCAGGTGCTGTTGGCGACGGGCACGGCGATGACGTGCTTCGCCTTCACCTACATCGGCGGTACCTACCTCGTCAGCTACGGCACATCCCAGCTGGGCCTGAAGGGCGCCTACGTCCTGGGCATCACGGTGATCGGCGGAGTGGCGATCTCCGCCGGAGTCATACTCGGCGCCGTGCTCTCCGACAGGCTGGGTCGGCGCGTGGTCATGATCTGGGCGACCGCCGCGGCGGTCGTGTGGGCGATCGTGCTCTTCCCAATCCTCGACCTGGGCTCGCGGACGGTCTTCGCCATCGGCGTGATCGTCACCATGTTCATCTCCGGGCTCGGCCGCGGCCCCCAGGGGGCATTCCTGTCCGAGCTCTTCCACACCCGCTACCGCTACACGGCCGTAGGCCTCAGCTATGCCCTCGCCGGGATGATCGGCGGAGGTGTGCCGCCCCTCGTCGCCGCGTCGATCATCGGCTCGCTCGGCAGCTTCGCGTTCGGCCTGATCCTGGCCGCCACCTGTGCGGTGGGGCTGGTCTGCGTCCTCCTGGTCGGCGAGACCAGGCAGGTCGACCTGGACAACACAGCGCCGGACGCGCCGAGTCCCGTCCTCGACAATGCCGGCAACGTCGGCACCAGGAAGTGAGCCACCATGTCTGCGCACTCGGCCGCTGATCCCCATTCGGCCTCGGCAAGCCCTACCTTCGTACTTCTCCACGGAGGCCGCCACGGCGGCTGGTGCTGGAAGCACGTGGCCTCCGCACTGCGGCAGAAGGGACTGGTCGTACACACACCAACACTGACCGGTCTCGGCGAACGCTCGCACCTGCTGACTCCGGACATCGGCCTGGACGTCCACGTACAGGACGTCGTGGCCACCTTCGAGTTCGAGGACATCAAGGACGCGATTCTCGTGGCGCACAGCTACGGCGGCATCGTCGCGAGCGGTGCCATGGACCGGATCGCCGACCGCGTCAGAAGGATCGTCTTCCTCGACGCGCACCTTCCACGGACCGGGGAGTCGCACAGCGACCTGGTCGGCCCGGCCCGTGCCGCGGAACACGTCGCCATGGCCGAGCGTGGCGGCGAAGGCTGGTACATCCCGCCGTCCGACGCTTCCTGGTATGGCGTCACCGACCCCGAGGACGCCGCGTGGGTCAACAGCCGCACCACGGCTCAGCCGTTGAAGACCTACCAGGACCCGGTGGGCAGTACGGACCGTGCCTGGAGCCACCCGGGCATGTTCATCGAATGCGAGCCGTCCTCGCTGCAGCCGCACATCCTCGACAGGGCCCGAAAGCGTCACGCCGAGGACCCCTCGTTTCCGTACCACCGTCTTCAGGCGACCCACGACGCCATGGTGACGGCCCCGGACGAGGTGACCCGACTGCTCCTTGCGGCGATCAATCCCTGAGGAAGCCGCCACCGGGCGTCACTTCGCGGCCCGCACCAGATGGATGCAGTGGTCCCAGTCCCAATACGGTCCGGGATCAGTGATGTCGTAGCGCGTACTGATGTCCGCGGCGAGTCGTGCCGAGGCGCGATAAGCGGCCTCGGTGAACCAGTGGTCGGGGTCGTCGACGAAACCCTCGCGCTCGATGCAGACGCTCCTCGCGTTCCATTCCCAATTGCCGGCGTGGAACGCGGATGGGGCCTCGTCGAGCCGGGACTGCATGACGTGGACCACGATCCGGTCTATCCGTTGGTCGTTAGGACGGTCGGCAGAGCGGCAGCTGGAGTCAGAGGCGGCTATCCAGTCGGCGGGTGGCTGGCCCACATCAGGAAGACGCCGTCCTGTACTCCCCCGTGGACGCTGTAGCGGTCTGTCCCTCCGGCTGCTGCGCCGTCATGTCGAGCAGAGACATCGCATCGTGGTCCGGGGTCCCCGGCTCGGCCGTGTACGCCCCGAGCCGCTGCCCCGGCGTGCCTTCGAGGTGCATGCTCTGGGAGCTCAGGGTGAGCTCGCCCACCTGGGGGTGGTGGAACGTCTTCTGGGTCTTCTTGCGGCCGACGACCTCGTAGCGTTCCCAGAGCTTCGCGAAGTCGGGGCTCTTGAGCAGGAGTTCACCGACGAGGTGGGTGAGATCAGGCGCGTCGGGGTTGGTGCCGGCCTGTGCGCGCAGACCGGCGACGCAGACGCGGACCTGGGTCTCCCAGTCGGGGAACAGCTCGCGTGCGGTGGGGTGGAGGAACAGGTAGCGGGCGAGGTTGCGCTGCTTGACGGGCCAGTCGGCGAGGCCCGCGTACAGGGCCAGGCCGGCAGGGTTCCAGGCGAGGAAGTCCATGCTGCGGCTGACGATGTAGGCCGGGTTCGGCCGCATGCTCTCCAGCAGCAGCTTGAGGTGCGGACGGACGGTCCGGCTCGGGGGCGGCGGAGGTTCGGGGGCGTACCGTGCGGCGCGGGCGACGAGCTCTCTCAGGTGGTGGTCCTCGTCGTCGTCGAGCTGTAGCGCCCGGGCGAGCGCCTCGACGACGCCGGGGCTGGGTCGCGTCTCCTTGCCGCGCTCGAGGCGGGTGTAGTAATCGATGCTGACCCCGGCCAGCGTGGCCAGCTCTTCACGACGCAGGCCTGGGGTACGGCGTACGCCGGGTCCTGGTGTGAGGCCGACGGACTCGGGACTCGTATGGGTGCGGCGGGCTCGCAGGAAGCGGCCCAGCTCGTCACCGCTGGTGTGCTGCTCGGGTGTCATACATCCAGTCTCACCGCGTCGCCGACCTGGCGGAATCGATGAAGGGGGCCCTGTCATACCCCCCGCTGCACTCCCCCCGGAACGGCTCGGCCTGCCTCTATGACGCGCGAAGCGGCACGGTGGATGACATCAAAGCAACGATCCACCTGCACCAGGAGCACCCCGCCGTGTCCATGCCCCTCACTACGACCGTCGCCGAAGCGGACCGGGCCGCCGCACCACGGCGTCGCCCGGGATCCGCAGCGGCTTTGGGGGCCGCGCTTCTGGGATTCACCGTCATCACCCTGGACGCCTTGGTCGTCAACGTCGCCCTGCCCTCCATCCGGGACAGCCTCGGCGGCGACATCACGGGACTGCAGTGGGTGATCGACGGTTACACCCTGATGTTCGCGGCTCTGCTGTTGTCGGCGGGCTCGCTCACCGACCGGCTCGGGGCACGTCGCATCTTCGGGGTGGGCCTGGCCCTCTTCGTGGTGGCCTCCGCCGCGTGCGGCCTGGCACCCAACCTGGGCACCTTGATCGTCGCGCGGCTCGTGCAGGGTGCCGGCGCGGCCGTGATCGTGCCGTCCTCACTGACGCTCATCCGGGAAGCGTTCCCCGACCCGCCAAGGCGGGCGAAGGCGATCTCCATCTGGGCGCTGGGCGGTTCGATCGGATCGGCGGCGGGGCCGGTCGCCGGTGGCTTCCTCAGCCAGGTCGACTGGCGGCTGATCTTCTTCGTCAACCTGCCCATCGGCTTGATCGCCCTGTTCCTGCTGACGCGCGTGAACAGGTCGCCGCGCACCGAGCAGGTTCCGTTCGACTGGACGGGACAGCTCTCCGCCGTGGTGGCGATGGGTGCGCTCACGTTCGCCGCGATCGAGGCCGGTGGCGAGGGCTTCACCGCTTTGCCGGTGGTCGTCGCGTCCGTCCTCACAGTACTCGCCGCGGTGGTGTTCCTCCTGTCTCAGGCGCGTGGTCGGCATCCCATGGTCGGGCTGACGCTGCTGCGTGAGCGCACCATGATGATCTCGGCAGCGATCGGCTTCGCCCTGAACATCGGCTTCTACGGCATGATCTTCCTGCTCAGCATCTACCTGCAGCAGGCCAAGGGAATGTCCGCCCTGACCACGGGGCTCGCGTTCGTGCCGACGACACTGCTCACCGGTTTCGTCGGTCCGACGGCCGCATGGTTCGCAGGCCGCTTCGGTCCCCGTATGCCGGTGATCGCCGGACAGGTGGCCATGGTGGCCGGCCTGATACTGCTGGCGTTCATGCCCGCTTCCGCACCTACGTGGCTGATGATCATCGCCATGATTCCGGTCGGCACCGGCGGTTCGCTGGCTGTTCCGGCCCTGACCTCGATGCTGCTCAATCATGTGTCGGCCCGCCAGTCCGGCACGGCGAGCGGCGTGCTGAACACCTCCCGCCAAGTCGGGGGCGCGCTCGCCGTCGCGATCTTCGGTGCGCTGATCGCCGGGCCCGGCCGGCTCACGCGGGGCCTTGAGACCAGCATGCTCATCGCGGCCGGGGCGGTCCTCCTCACCACCGCGGCGAGTTTCCTGCTCCGGCCCGCAGCACACTCGTAGCCCCAGGGAGCGCAGCCGATGCCGCACTCTCCCACCCTCAACTCACCAGCACAGTAAAGGAATTCCACTCATGCAGACCGTCACCCTCAACAACGGCGTACAGATGCCGCTCCTCGGCTTCGGCGTGTTCCAGATCCCCGCCGAGGACACCGAGCGCGCCGTCTCCGAGGCGCTGGCCGCCGGCTACCGCCTCCTCGACACGGCTGCCGCCTACGGCAACGAAGAGGCCGTGGGCCGCGCCATCAAGTCCAGCGGCATCCCGCGCGAGGAGCTGTTCGTCACCACCAAGCTGTGGGTGCAGGACGCCCCCGCCGAGAACAACACCCGGCGTGCCATCGAGACGTCCCTGACCAAGCTGGGCCTGGACCACCTCGACCTCTACCTGATGCACCAGCCCTACGGTGATGTCTACGGTCAGTGGCGCGCCATGGAGTCCGCCCACCACGAGGGCCTCACCAGGGCGATCGGCGTCTCCAACTTCTACCCCGACCGTCTCCTGGATCTCATCATCAACAACGAGATCACCCCGCAGGTCAACCAGATCGAGACGCACCCGTTCTTCCAGCGCGCCGACTACCAGGCGCTGATGGGCGAGCACGGCGTTCAGATCATGTCCTGGGGAGGCTTCGCCGAAGGCAAGAACGACATGTTCACCAACCCGATCCTCGCCGGGATCGGCAAGGAGTACGACAAGTCGGTCGCCCAGGTCGTGCTGCGCTGGCTGACCCAGCGCGGCGTCATCGCCATCCCCAAGTCCGTGCGCGCCGAGCGCATGGCGGAGAACCTCGACGTCTTCGACTTCGAGCTCACCGACGAGCAGCTGGCCGAGATCTCCTCCCTCGACGCCGGGGCATCGCTGTTCTTCGACCACCACGACCCCAAGATGGTCGCCTGGCTCGCGGCTCGCCGCCTCGACGCCTGACACACCGGCCGGCGACGACCGACCGCACTTCTGTCTCGCGCGCGGATGCCACACCTCTCCACACGACAGGCACCCGCGCGCCTGGCCCCCATCCCGGCCGTACGCACGACGGCACCCACATCATGACCAGGGGTTCACCATGTCTCAGACTCAGCAGATCACCAATGTGCTCATTGTCGGCGCGACCGGCAGCATCGGCCGGCTCGCTGTCGAGGCCGCACAGCGACACGGCCTGCACCCACTCGCACTGGTCCGCGACGTGCGGCGCGCCGAGCGCATGCTCCCCGGCGTAGAACTCGTGAAGGGAGACCTCGAAGATCCCGCCTCGCTGCGCCGAGCGGTCGAGGGCGCCGACGCGATCATCCTCACTCACGGTTCCGGAGGCGACCCGCGCCCCGACGCCCGGGCACACATCGACTACGGCGGCGTCCGCAACATCCTCCAGGCGCTCGACGGTGCGCGACCCCGCGTGGCCCTGATGACCAGCGTCTACGCCACCCGCACCGACGTACCCGGCGCAAACCCCTGGAAGCGTCGATCCGAACGTCTCCTGCGAGCCAGCGGACTGCCCTACACGATCGTGCGCCCCGGCTGGTTCGACCACGCCGACCCCACCCAGCGTCACCTCGTCCTGGAGCAGGGCGGAACGCTGGACGGCGGCATCGCCCGCGAACAGATCGCCGAGACACTCATCCGCGGCCTGCTGACCGACTCCGCGCTGGGCAAGACGTTCGAACTCGTCGCCACCGAAGGGGCGGAGCAGTCGGACTGGTCCGAGCTCTTCGGCGGACTCAAGGCAGATCAGGTCGGCTCGTTGGACGGCGCCCTGGACCCGAGCGACCTCCCCGTCGCGTCCGAGCCGTCGGACCTGCGCGAGGACCTCGAGGCCGTACGTTCCCGTCTCGGGGACGCCCGTTGACTGCGGGCGGTCCCGAGAGCGGAGAACGGATCCTGCTGGCCTACTTCTCCCGTCCTGGCGAGAACTACTCGTACGGCGGGCGCGCCATCCTCACGACCGGCAGCACCGAGATCCTGGCCCGGATGATCAGCGAGCGCGTCGAGTGCGACGTTCACCGCATCGAGGCCTGCGACCACTACCCCGGCGACTACGACGCGACGGTCGCCCGCAACGTACGTGAACAGAACGCCAACGCACGGCCGGCCATCGCCAACCTGCCGACGTCACTGGCGGGCTACGACACGGTGCTGCTGGGCAGCCCCATCTGGAACGTCAGGCCGCCGATGGTCATGAAGACCTTTGCCGAGACATTCGACTTCCGCGGCAAGCGAGTCTTCCCCTTCACAACGCACGCCATGAGCGGCCTCGGCACCACAGAGCGCGACTACGCGTCGTCCTGCCCCGGCGCGACCATCGGCGAGGGCCTCGCGGTCCGCGGCGAGGAAGTCCGGGAGGCCGGCGCCGCGGTGCAGTCGTGGCTCCGGCGCATCGGCCTTCTGCCGGCCTGAACGAGCGCTCCACAGACGTACACACCGCAATTCTCCAGGAAAGGCAGTACAGCGATGACGCAGGAACCCACCAGGGCTCAGCAGCTGCTCGGCGAACTGGCCCCGAAGATGGTCCAGTTGACGGACGATGTGCTTTTCGGTGACATCTGGAAGCGCGAGGGCCTGTCCCCCCGGGACCGCAGTTTGATCACGGTCGCCGTGCTGGCCGCCACGTCCCGCCCTGACCAGCTCAACAGCCACCTTCGCCTGGCGCTGGAGAACGGACTGTCCCAGGACGAACTCGTCGAGGCACTCACCCATGTTGCCTTCTACGCCGGCTGGCCCAGCGGGATGGGCGCACTGGTGCAGCTCAAGGCCATCCTCGGCGAGAACACGGAATAGCGGGGAGGCAGGGCGGCATGGGGTATCTGACGAAGAAGCCGACACCGCGCGCTAGCGGCGATGAACGCGAGACCCGGTTCACCTTCGACGCCATCGGCAGTCACTGGCAGATAGACACGGACGAGCCCCTGAGTACGAGTCTGCGCACCTGCATCTTCGATCGCGCCGAGCACTTCGACGCGACGTACTCCCGCTTCCGCCCGGACTCCCTGGTGTCCCGGATCGCCGCCGCCACTGACGGCGGCGCGTTCGACTTCCCGGAGGACTCGCTTCACCTCTTCGATCTCTACGATCGCTTGTATGCCGCGACCGGTGGGGCGGTGGACCCACTCGTCGGGCGCGACCTGGAGCTGCTGGGCTACGACCCGACGTACTCGCTCGCGCCCGCACCCGACACGGCCCGCCGCGCGGAACACGCCCGTGGCCGTGCCACCTGGGCCGCCGACGTTGTCCGCGACGGCACGACGCTCGTCACCCGGCGCCCTCTCGTGATCGACGTCGGGGCCGCGGGCAAGGGGTACCTGGTGGACCGTCTCTCCGGAATCCTCCGCGAGGCCGGACACACCGGGTTCGTCGTGGACGGGAGCGGAGACCTTTTCCACAACGGTGAGCACGCCATCCGCGTCGGCCTGGAGCACCCCTACGACCAGAAGCAGGTGATCGGCGTCGCGAGCCTGCACGGCCAGGCAATGTGCGCGTCCGGGACCACGCGGCGGACCTGGGGAGAAGGACTGCACCACGTGCTGGACGCACGCACCGGTGTCCCCGTCGACAAGATGGTCGCCACGTGGGTCGTGGCCGAGGACACTGCGCTCGCGGACGGTCTGGCAACGGCGCTGTTCTTCACCGAAGCGCAGCGTCTGGCAGACGACTTCCGGTTCACCTACGTGCGCATGTACAGCGACGGGCGAGCCGAGCACTCGCCCGACTTCGTCGGCGAAATCTTCACCTGAGAAGCATCCGTACGGGGCTCACGAAGGACGGGAAACGAGAAACCATGTCGCCCTTGAGCAAGAAGATCACCACTGCCCTCGTCGGTGTGTCGGTCACCACCGTCATGGCCGGCTGCACGGACTCCGGTGCAAGCACGCCGAGTTCACCCTCCGACGCGAACGCGAACCCGTCACCCTCCGGTCGCTCCGCGAACGGCGGGCCGTACAAGGACGGCGAGTACGAAGTGAACGGTGAGTACGGCACCCGAGGGTCCAGCATCGGCGTGGCGCTCACGCTCCAGGACGAGGACATCACGGCGGTCGACGTGACCCCTCACGCGACCGACGAGACCTCGCTCGGCCTGCAACGACGCTTCGCCAAGGCGGTTCCCGCCCTCGTCGTCGGCAAGGACATCGATGACCTCAACCTGGACCGCGTCGCGGGGAACAGCCACACGCCGGACGGCTTCAAAGACGCCATCGACAAGATCAAGGCGGAGGCCTCCAGGTAGGGCTTGGATCCTTTGGCAGCTCGCCCCCGCCCGAGCGGGGGTCTATTGACACGCCTTCACGCAGACACCTAGCGTGAGCCCAATCGATCGCAAAGACGATATAGAGTTCGTATATACACACTCACTTGCTGCATGGTCGGCCCGACCTCGGAACGGCGCCGGCACGGGAGACAGCTATGCGAGCCGCATCACCGCCGCATCCGTCGGCTCTGGGCTGGTTAACGGGAGCCCGAAACAACCCGGCCCGAACCGACAGACGCGTACTTCTGCTGTGACCGCTCCGGGCACCGCGTCCCGGCGCCCGGCCGGCTCACGTATGGCCAACGGGCGGGCGTGCCCGCGGTGTGGAGAACCCGCACTCCACCAATCACCGTAAGGACCTCACTGCCATGCCCCAGAGCCCCGCTCCCCGGCCAGAAGCATCGTCCGGCCGGGACCTGGCCGCCGATCTCGCCGACTTCGCAGCGCGCATCGACGTTGCCCGCCTCGATCCCCTCGTGGTCGAGGCGGTACAAGCGAACATCCTCGACACACTCTCGTGCGCCGTCGCCGGCTCTACGGCGCCGGCCATCGACGTCGTCCACTCCCTGGTGAAGGAGTGGGGCGGCGCGCCACAGGCAGATGTGTGGGTGCACGGAGGCAAGGTTCCCGCCCATCACGCCGCCTGGCTGAACAGCGCCATGGCCCACGCCAGGGACTACGACGACACGCATGACGCGGCGATCCTGCACGCGGGGATCTCGTGCGTGCCCAGCGCACTCGCCGCCGGACAGCTCAACCCGGAAGCCACGGGCGCCGATCTGCTCGCGGCCGTCGCCGCGGGTCTCGAGACGATGTGCCGCCTCGGCACGGCCATCGAGGTCGACATCGTCGCCAGCGGCTTCATCTACTCCGCGCTGCTGGGCTACTTCGGTGCCACCGCAGCCGCCGGCCGCATGCTCAAGCTGACGCCGGAACAGATGTGGGACGCCTTCGGCATCGTCTTCAGCTCCGTGGCCGGCAACCACCAGGTGTCACGCGACGCCTCTCTGATGAAGCGCATGCAGCCGGGCCTCGCCGCACAGGCCGGTGTCGTCGCCGCGCAGCTCGCGCAGAGGGGCATCCGCGGAGTGCGCAACGTGTTCGACGGTGCCGACGGGTTCTCCCGTATCTACCTGCAGGGGCGCCTCGACAACGACGTCGCGCGGGCGGACCTCGGCGAGCGCTTCGAACTCCTCAACCTCAGCTACAAACCGTACCCGTGCTGCCGCGACACCCACTCGGCCATCGACGCCGTCCTCGACGTCCGCGAGCGCATGCCGCGCCCCTCGTCGGACATCCGGTCCATCCGCGTCGGTGTCACGGCTCCCGGTTACCAGATGGTGTGCACTCCGGAGGCTGTGCGCGCGGCGCCGCAGACCATCGTCGAGGCCCAGTTCAGCATTCCCTACGCTGTCGCCGCGGCCTGGATCGATGGCGGGGTGCGCCTGGAGCACTTCACTGACGACGGAGTACGTCGCAAGGACATCCTCGAACTCGCCGCGAAGGTCACGCCGTTCGTGGACGAAGGCATCGACCGCGACTGGCGCCGGTTCGTCACTCCTGCCGCGGTGAGTGTCGAGTTCACCGACGGGCAGAGCGCACACGCCCGTGTCGACTACGCCAAGGGCCACCCGAAGAGCCCCATGTCGACGGCCGAGGTGACGGGGAAGGCCGAGAACTGCGCCGCCCTGGCCGCGCAGCCGCTCACCGACGCGCTGCCCGAGCAGCTGCTCGCCACGACAGGACGACTCGTGACGCTCCCCGATCTCAACGCTCTGACCTCGCTGCTGGCGCCTCGCCGCCGCGACAGCTGAGAAGCGGGCCGCGAGGCCCGAACTGCCAGTGCCCTACTGACTTTTCATCGACCATGGAGGTTCACGCATGACCGTCAGCGCGAGTGGGAGTCCCGGGCTGGCCCGCGAGGTGACCACAGAGGTCTCCGTCCATGCCCTGCGCTATTCCCGTCGCCCCGACTGCATGGCCAGCCAAGCGTTCTACCGTCACGACCTGTACGGCGAGCCGGACCGGGCAGTAGGGATCGACTACTTCTTCTGGCTGGTGCGGACGAGTTCCCACACCATCCTCGTGGACTGCGGATTCAGTGCGGAAACCGCGGCCGTGCGCAATCGACACCTCGACACGGCCGCCGAGGATCTGCTTGCGCGTATGGGCACTTCGGTGGCGGACGTGGACCACGTCGTGCTGACACACATGCACTTCGACCACGTCGGAAACACCGACCTCTTCCCCAACGCCGTCTTTCACATGGCGCGCTCCGAGTTCGAGTACTGGACGGGCCCGCATCGCGAACTACCCGCATTCTCCTGGCCGGTGGAACCGTCGGAAATCAGGGCGCTGGAGCACCTGCACCAACAAGGACGACTGAAGTTGCTCCACGACGGGAGAACACTCGCCGCCGGAGTGGAAGTGACGCGCTTCCCGGGCCACACACCCGGCCAGCTCGTCACTCACGTGTCTGCCGGTGAACGCCAGATCGTCCTGGCATCGGACGCCTTGCACTACTACGACGAGATGGACAAGTCCCGGCCGTTCTTCCTGTTCACCGACCTCGGGCAGCTCCTGGACAGCTACCAGCTGTTGTACGACCTCGATGCACGCCCGGACATCGACGTCGTCGCCGGGCACGATTCTGCCGTTGCCACGATGTACGCCGAGGTGCAGCCGGACTGTTTCGACCTGCTTCAGCCACTGCCCGAACACCGGGGCGCCCTCCAGCCCTGAGGTGTCCGACAGGTACGACCACGTCCGTCGTTCCCGAGGGGGGCCGTGTGACTCCCCCGCAGATCTCGACCTGCCTGTTTCGGACTCACAGGGCCACGCTTATGTAGTCGGCGTTCGTCGTCACGCTCTCAGCGAGGGCGCGAGGAGCGGGCGAGTCACGCAACCCGCGAGTGAGGGATCAGCACACATGAAGCACATCAAGCTGGGCGACCTCGACGTCTCCCGGATCGGTCTGGGCGCGATGGGCATGTCCCACGGCTACACCGACTCCGGGACGGACGAGGAGGAGTCCGTCCGCACCCTTCACCGGGCGCTTGAGCTGGGTGTCACCCACATCGACACCGCCGAGATCTACGGCCCGTACGTCAATGAGGAGCTGCTCGGCCGTGCGCTGAAGGGGCGGCGCGACGAGGTGGTCCTGGCGACGAAGTTCGGCATGGTGTCGCACTCCGGTGCCGGTGCGTGGAACCTGGACTCGGGCCCCGCCAACATCCGCACGGCGGTCGAGGGCTCCCTGAAGCGCCTGGGCACCGACCACATCGACCTGTACTACCAGCACCGCGTCGACCCGAACACACCCATCGAGGAGACTGCGGGCGCCGTGGCGGAGCTGATCGCCGAGGGCAAGGTCCTGCACTTCGGTCTGTCCGAGGCCGGGCCCGACACCATCCGCCGCGCGCACGGTGTCCAACCGGTCACGGCCGTGCAGTCCGAGTACTCACTGTGGACCCGCGGCCTCGAGGACCGCGTCCTGCCCGCCCTGCGCGAGCTGGGCATCGGCCTGGTGCCCTTCTCCCCGCTCGGCCACGGCTTCCTCACCGGCACCGTCCGCTCGGAGGCCGACTTCAAGCCCGGCGACTTCCGCCACGGCAACCCGCGTTTCACCGGCGAGAACTTCCAGCGCAACCTGGCGCTCGCCGACGAGGTCCAGGCGATCGCCACCGACGCGGGTGTCACACCCGCCCAGGTCGCTCTCGCCTGGCTGCTCGCCCAGGGCGACGACATCGCCCCGATCCCGGGCACCAAGCGGGTCCACCGCGTCGAGGAGAACACCGCCGCCGACGCCGTACAGCTGACCTCCGAGCAGCTCGACAAGCTCAGCAGCCTGCCCCCGGCCGCAGGCGACACCCACACAGAGGCGGGCCGCAGCATGCTGGAGCGCTGACCGGCCCCGCCTCCAACCTCGAACATTCACCCATCTGGCGGAGGGTGCCGGACGTCGACACCGACCGCCGCAAGCGCCACCAGCAAGGACCTGTCATGCGAGCAACACTCATCTACGGTGCCGGCGACGTACGCGTGGAGAACGTGCCCGACCCGGTCGTCAAGAACCCGACGGACGCCGTGGTGCGCGTGGTCCGCTCGTGTGTCTGCGGCAGCGACCTGTGGCCGTACGGCTCCAAGCCGCAAGGCGAGCACGGCGACCGGATCGGGCACGAGTTCCTCGGCGTCGTCGAGGACACCGGCTCGGACGTCTCCGGGTTCTCTCGCGGCGATGTGGTCGTCGCCCCGTTCGTGTGGTCGGACAACACGTGCGACTTCTGCCGCGAGGGGCTGCAGACCTCCTGCCGCCACGGCGGCATGTGGGCAGCCGGAGACGTCGACGGCGGCCAGGGCGAGGCCGTACGTGTCCCGCAGGCCGACGGCACACTCGTGAAGCTGCCGGTGGCCGAGGACTCGCCGCTCCTCGCCTCGCTCCTCACCCTCTCCGACGTCTTCCCGACGGGATACCACTGCGCCCGCAGCGCCGGTGTGGACGCCCGGACCACCGTCACCGTCATCGGCGACGGAGCGGTGGGCCTCAGCGCGGTGATGTCCGCCAAGCGCCTGGGCGCCGAGCGCATCATCCTGATGGGCCGCCACAAGGAACGCACCAACCTGGGCCGTGAGTTCGGCGCCACCGATGTCGTCGCCGAGCGCGGCGAGGAGGGCATCGAGCGGGTCCGTGACCTGACCGGTGGCGACGGCACCCACACTGTCCTGGAGTGTGTCGGCCTGGAGCAGGCCATGGACACGGCCCTCGGTGTCGTACGCGCCGGTGGCACCATCTCGCGCGTCGGCGCGCCCCAGTACGGTCAAGTCCCCATGGGCTTCCCGTCGTTCCTGAGCAACATCACCCTCACCGGCGGTGTCGCCCCTGCCCGCGCCTACATCGAGGAGCTCCTCCCCGACGTACTGGAGGGCAAGCTCGAACCCGGACGGGTCTTCGACCGCACGGTGAACCTGGACGGCGTGGCCGACGGGTACCAGGCCATGGCCGACCGCACGGCCTTGAAGGTCCTCATCCAGCCGTAACCGCCCCACCCGCCTGGGAAAGAGAGTCACTCCCCATGCCCACCTGGTTCATCACCGGATGCTCCACCGGCCTCGGTCGGGCCCTCGCCACGGCCGTCCTGGACCGCGGCTGGAACGCCGTCGTCACCGCGCGCAGCGTCGACAAGGTGCAGGACATCGCCGACGCACACCCCGGGACCGCTCTCGCCCTGGCCCTCGACGTCACCGACAACGCCCAGGTCACCGAGGCGGTCGAGCAGGCCACAGCTCGCTTCGGATCGATCGACGTTCTCGTCAACAACGCCGGGCACGGCTACCGCTCCGCCGTCGAGGAAGCCGACGACGCGGAGGTCACGACCCTCTTCGCTACGAACTTCCACGGACCGGTCACGCTGATCAAGGCAGTTCTTCCAGCCATGCGGGCGCGCCGCGAAGGCGCGATCGTCAACGTCTCCTCCATCGCCGGGCAGTACTCCGCGCCCGGATCCGGTTACTACTCCGCCACCAAGTTCGCGCTGGAGGGGATGTCCGACGCACTGCGCAAGGAGGTCGGCCCGCTCGGCATCAAGGTCCTCGTCGTCGAACCGGGCGCCTTCCGCACCGACTTCGCGGGACGCTCGCTCCAACAGTCCCCCACCGCCATCGCGGACTACGCCGAGACGGCCTGAAGTTCCCCCATGACCGTGGGCAGCGGGTACTTATGCTGCGGGGGTGAAGTCGTGTTGCAGTCGGACGCGTGTCTCGAGTGGGGTGATGTACCCGAACTCGGGGTGTTGACGAAGTCTGCTGCGGTTGTACTCGACCTCGATAAAGCGGAAGTCGGCTCGCGGGTCTCCCAGACGGCGGTACCAATCTCCGCCTTGAGGGGACACCACCAGGATTCCCGTAGTGACCGGTGAGCTGGAGCTTCTCGCCTCGATGCTGCGGCAACCGGATCCGCGGATAAGCCCGCTACTCAGGCAGCGGGCGGTCCTGGACGACGTTCTTCATGACGAGGGTCGAGGTCAGGCGCTGGACTCCGGGCAGTCGGGCGAGTTGCTCGTCGTAGAGCTGCTGGAAGGCGGCAAGGTCGGCGGTGGCGACACGGAGCAGGTAGTCGGGTTCGCCGAACAGGCGCTGCGCCTGGATCACGTGCGGGACAGCGCTCACGGCCTCTTCGAAGGTCGTGACGGTGTCGGGGTCCTCCCAGCGCAGAGTGGCGAAGACGACAGCCTCGAAGTTCAGGCCGACGGCCGCCGGGTCCACCACCGCCCGGTAGCCGCGGATCGCACCCTCGCGTTCGAGATCGCGCAGGCGGCGGTGGCAGGGCGAGACACTGAGCTGCACGCGCGCGGCCAGCTCGGTGACCGTCAAACGGCCGTCCAACTGCAGCTCGGTAAGAATCTTGCGATCTAGGGCATCCATGGAGGAGATTCTCCCCCATATCAAGCGATCGTCAGCGAAATACGCAAACACATTCGGGGAAATTCGACCTAGCCTTCCCTCCTGTAGCAAGAAAGCGAGAGGGACAGGGAACGATCGATGGATACGACGACGCTGATGGCCTTCCTAGCAGTGGACCTGCTTCTGGTGTTCTCCCCCGGCGCGGACTGGGCCTACGCGATCTCGGCCGGACTTCGGGAACGCTCGGTCATACCCGCCGTCGCGGGGCTGGTCGCCGGGCACGCGGCCTATGCGCTGGTGGCCGTTGCGGGCCTGGCGGTGATCGTGGCGAGCTCCCCGGCCGCACTCACTGCCCTGACGGTGGTGGGCGCGGGCTACCTGCTGTGGCTGGGCTGGGGTGTTCTGAGGCAGTCGGCCGGGCCGACAGCCGCGGCAGAGGGCGCGAACGCCTCCCGCGTGCAGGTCATGCTCAAGGGTGCCGGGATCAGCGGCCTGAACCCGAAGGCTCTGCTGCTGTACTTCTCGCTGTTTCCGCAGTTCATCGACACCGTCCGCGGCTGGCCGGTTGCCGCGCAGACCGGGCTGCTCAGCATGGTGCACCTGACCGCGTGCGCCGTCGTCTACTTCACCGTCGGCGTCCTGGCCCGCACGGTCCTGCGGACCCGGCCCTCGGCCGCCCGGGCCGTCACCCGCATCAGCGGTGCCATGATGATCGCCATCGGCGGGCTCCTGCTGGTGGAACGCCTGGTCGGCTGAGGGACCCGTCTCCCGCTCCACCTGACACGGACCCGAAGGAGAGCATGTACGTGCAAGACCACACGCGACAGGAACAAGCGAGCCCCGCGGTCCGCAGGCGAGTCCAGGACAGCTTCGACCGCCAGGGCCTCATGGCCCATCTCGGCGCGCGCCTCGCCCACATCGGCCATGGTCGCGTGCACATCGTGCTCCCGGCCCGCCATGAGGTGACCCAGCAGCACGGCTATATCCACGCAGGCGCCACCAGCGCCATCGCTGACAGCGCCGGCGGCTACGCGGCACTCACCCTGTTCGACGAGGAATCCGAGGTCCTCACCGTCGAATACAAGATCAACCTTCTTGCACCCGCCGCCGGTGACCATCTCGAAGCGATCGGCACCATCCTGAAAGCCGGTCGCACCCTGACTGTGTGCCAACTGGAGGTGTACGGCATCCAGGACGGCGGCGAGCGAAAGCTCGTCGCCAACGGCCAGCAGACGCTGATCCGCGTGAACAGGCCCGCCACATGAGCCCGCAGCCGTCTTCCCTGTCCCTGCCATCGTGGCTGACGTGGTGGCAGCGCCCCTTCCCCGACGCCAACACGTTCCTGCTGCCCGGAAGGCAACCAGCCCTGATCGACAGCGGGTTCGTCGGGCACGCGGAGGAGACCACAGCCTGGGCTCGTACGCGCGCCGGGGACATCGCCCTGGTCGTGAACACCCACTGGCACTCCGACCACGTCGGCGGCAACGCCCTCCTCCAGGCCAAGGGTGCCGCCATCGCCGCCGGAGCACCGGAGGCCGAGGCGATCGGGCGCCGGGACCCCGGATGCTGCGCGGCCGAGTACCTCGACCAGCCCGTGGCCCCGTACACCGTCGACATGCCGCTCGACGACGGGCAGATCCTGCGCCTCGGGGACACCGACTGGCAGGTCGTCCGCACTCCCGGTCACACCCCGGGCCATCTCGCGCTGTGGCAGCCGGAGGAGCGGCTCCTCGTGGTCGGGGACGCGCTCTCGGACTACGACGTCGGCTGGGTGAACCTCGCCCTCGACGGGCCCGACGCGGCCGCCACCGCACTCGCCTCTCTCAAACGGCTGGCAGAGCTCGCCCCTCGCGTGATCCTCCCCTCCCACGGCCCCATCCCCACCGCACCCGGCCCGTCCCTCGCCGGTGCCGTCCGCCGCGCTCAGCGCCTCGTCGATGACCCCGACGGTGCGGTCTGGTACGGCGCCCGCCGGATCTTCGCGTTCGCCCTGATGATCCGTGACGGCATCCCCGCCGACGCGATCGAGCCTTACCTTCATGCGAGGGCCTGGCTGACCGATGCCGCACGTCTCCTGGGCGTCGCCCCCGAGGTACTCGCCGCAGAACTGGTCACGACCATGCTCGCCAGCGGCTCGATCGTCCTGCGCGACGGGCGCCTGCACGCTGCCGCCGACCACACCTCTGTGGCACCCGAGGCGTTGCGGGTGCCCTATCCGCGCGCCTGGCCGACGACTGAGACTTCCTGACACGCAGTTCGGGCAGGGGCGGCGCGGTTATGCGGTCAGATACAGCGGAGGTATGGGCGAGGCCCGACTTTGTCCCATTCAACCGGTCCTGCGGCCGACAACTCCGCGCCAAGGTTCCGTCTGCTGCGCGCAGCCGCCACGAGCGGCTGTCCACGTCCGCGACGCGCATCGAACCGCGCGCCTTGTATCCCTCATCGTCCGCGAACCGCTCCCATTCGCGTTCAACCTCCCGATGCATCCCGCAACGGCGCCCACCGAAAAGCGACATAACCGGCGAAACGAATCGGAACTGGGGTCAAGAATTCGCATGGCCACACACCCCGGCCGCCAGCCAAGGGGCCGCCGCTCCCACCGCGCTCCCGACCCCAGCCCTCATGGGAGCAACCCCCACCAGCACGAAGAGCGCCAGCCCATAACCAGAACTCGACCCGATCGACGGGAAAACGGCCCCGCCCGGGGGCCACAAACCGGGCTCGGATGTGAACGCACGCGCAAGGAATCGAATATGAGCGCAGCAGCCCGAGTGGGAGCAGGGAGGGAGCAAACAGACAAGGGGACACGGGGAGCATGGGAGCAACAGAAAAAGGGCCGTTCGAAAACGGCCCTTCACCTGCGACGTTCGATCGTTCGAACTTGTCGGGACGACAGGATTTGAACCTGCGACCCCTTGACCCCCAGTCAAGTGCGTCCACTCCCAAGCGAGTTCTTGAATTCCACCGTGCGCCGTTGCGAGATGTTCGTGGCACCTGAGCGGCAGTTCACGGAACTATGTGCCCGGTGTCCATAGTTCGACGCTCTCTCCGGAGGTTGCTGGCTACTTCCTACGGTACGCACCTTTAACGAGCCGTCAATTCTCGTCTCGTTCTGCAGGCGCCATGAACTGTCGACCGGCATCGCATTCACGAGGAGACGTTGCCGTGCGCCAGGCGCTGTATTCTGACGCTGCCAGCAGTAGGACGCCCCCTGAGTCCCATCGCCTCTACTGGCCAGACCGTCGGCGCAAGCCTTATGCCCGCCAATGTCACTCAGTCCTGCAGCCGCCCCCTCCGGTTTCACAGAGCCGCAGTCAAGTCAGCCGCTAAGGCCAACCTGCGCTGCCAGCCGTCAAGCACGACGTCACGACACGGCACCGTCCTTGGCCCCGGTGCCACCTCCACTCTGCGTGAGGGCCTTCACTCGTCGTCGCCTAATGATCTCGCGCCCGATGTACGTCGCAAACATGATGAACAGCACGTTCTTGAGGAGACCTGGCATGGCGTCCGCCACCCCTTGGAGCAACGGGGTGCTCAGCTTCCAGTGGAAGTAATGCGTACCCGCTGCCACCCAGTAAGTCACGCACAAGGGGCCATAGCTCATCAGACGCAAGATTAGGGATTTTCTACCCAGCCTCGTCTCGTAAAGCGCAAGCCCCGCGCAAAGCACCGTGAACGAGTAGAGCGACGTCATCCACATCCAGGGACTCACGGTCGAATACGTTTCCGCGAACCACCAGAGCGTGGGCCACATGACCGTCAAGAAGACACAGCCCACAAGGAGTAGCAGCACACCGATGCCCCAGAGAACCAGCTTGGGGTTGCGCTCCATGCCGAGCGCAAGTCGTTCAAAATATACGTTCGGGTGGCCCCCCACAGGCGCATCCTTGAGGACAAGACTGTCCCTTACAGACGAGAGGAGTCTTACCTTCGCCTTGAACTCCTCGCGCTCCCTGGACCCTGAGATCTCCAAGTACCGTCGCGTGTCACGCACGAACTCATGAACCGTCTTGTCGTTCAGTACATCCTGCTCGCCAATCGCGATGGATTTGAGCGCCACTCCGTCAGCCTTGGCTTCACGTAGCTGCCGCGTCGCATTGCCCCAGTAGAGCGCCTTCATCTCCGGGTCGTAGACCACACATAAGACAGGAACGTTACTACGACGCCAGTCATCGGCGTGCTTGCGGGTAGAAACTCCGTAGCCCGTGGCCCTTCGGAACGACGTCCCACCCTTTATCTGCACAGCGATCAAATCGCCGGTTCGACGCCCTCCATCCACGAAAGAGACGTAAAGATCTTCGCCGTAATCACTGCCGCCATCGACCTCTTGAACGATGTGCCCATGCCGCTCCAGTAGCGCGCGCGTTTCGTTCACCGCGATACGTTCGACCGCCCTGTTTGCAGGAACCTTCGTCATCGCTATCGCTCCCCCAGTCGCCCACCAGCCACGTCCACAGGACCATACGATCCCCCACCGACATCGGGGGCTGACCAGCATTTTCCCTCCCTCGGCCCTCCAGAGCGGCAAGCCCCAACCCCCTGCCCCAGAAGGAGCACAGTGGAACAGCCAACACGACGAGGCGCATCTGGTAGCCGTGCCTGACGGTCGGAGCAACTGGCACTTGAGGTCAGACAGCTGGATCGTGAGCTGTTCCTGTGCGTGTTGCGGAAATCCCCATTTGGCTGGCGCAGTTGGTCGGGGAGAGGGCCACCATGGTGCTGTCGGAGGTAGGCGAGAGCCTGTTCGATGAGGGGTGTGGCAATTCCGTTCTTCACGAACTCCAGGCGCTTTTTGGCCTCTCTCAGGATTTCTGACCAGGTGCGCACCCAGACTCGGAGCTTGGCATGTGTGTATTGGGTGGGTTCCAGGTACAGCCCTTCAGACTGGTTGGCTTGACGAAGTGACAGCTTGAGCCTGTCCTTGACCGAGCGAACGACGAGGTAGAAGTCCCAGGTCGTTTCGATGTTGGCAAAGCGAGGTTCTTTGAGAACGGCCTGCATGTAGTCGTCAACCTGATGAGCCTCGTTGCGGACTTCGTCAACAGAGCGCGTCTTCAGTCCGATCGCGAGATGCCGCACGCGATCGTTCGCACCCGCATCCTCGGCGGAGCAATCAATGAGTACCGATGTGCCGCCTGCCGTCCCGCACCGTCGTCGACTGCCACCTTCGGCAAATGCGCCGGGTACGTGCCCCCTGATGGCTGGATCGCACACTTGTCGCCGTTTCAACCGAGCCTCACTCTGACCAGGTCAGCTGACGACCACAGGGGGAGCACATGGCGATCTTCGGCAACGACGACCTGTTACGGCAGATCCTTGGGCAGCTCGGGAGAGTCAGCGAAGACCTCTCCGCGCTCAAGCAGCAGGTCGCAGACCAGCAACACGCCATCGATGAGACGCGACGGGACGCCAACACACAGATCGCCAACGGTCTCACTGGAAACCGGGATGCCATCAGCGCCGGGCTCTCCGACAACCGGGCCGTGATCCGCGAGGGCCTCGAAGAAATCAAGGACAGGTTCGGCGACTCACTCACTCGTATCGGCGCCGACCTCGGCACCATCCACGACGGCATCGACCAGCTCAACGCCCCGGCAACCAGTGAATCTGCGCCGGTGGCCGACAGCGCCTCCGCCCCTGCCCCGGAGCCAGACGATAGCCCGAACTTTGAGCCCGCCTCAGAGCCGCGGCCAGCCGCCCTCACCCCCAACTCAGAGGTGCTCCGCGCCGCCGCCGGCATCGCTCACGCCGCCATCCAAGCCCACCGCGACACCTGGGCTTTCCTCGTCCAAATCGCAGGTAATGAACAGCACTTCCACATCCCCGGCAAAGTCGAGGACGACGACGGATTCATCCACGCCCGCATCTCCGGACCAAGCCTCGTGGCCGCAATCACCAGCCTCGGACAAGTCGCCCACACCGCAGACAGCCCGGTGACTCAAGCCATCGCCGACCACATCCACACGAAGATCACCGACGCCGTGCAAGCCATCATCGACAACCCGCGCACCAGCGGCAACGGCACACCAGTCCGCATCGTCATCGACGACCGCGCTCAAGCCGACGAGGCCCCCGACGGCGGCGAAGGCGGCGACCAGTCGAACTCCAAATAATCATGGTGGCGCCTCTGCAGCACGGCAGTTCTCGAGGCGTCCACTACCGTGCGAAGCACCTCAGCCAAGCCGGGAGCGGCTTGTCGTCCGCCCAGTACTGCTGCAACGCATATTTGAAGTTCAGAAGGCCCACCTCGAGCACTGAGTGCAAGATCATCCGGGCGTCTACGGGGCCGTTCGGAAACCCATCGACCCTGGCCAGGCACAGTTCTGTACTCGTTGATCACGCCGCCGAGTATTCGAGTGCGCACAAGCCGGTGCCTGGACGGAGCCTGGTGAACGTGCTGTACACGAACAGCGGGTTGCCGAACTTATCACCGATCAGGAGGACGCGCACTCACAGCGTTCGGCAAGGCACCGATTGGCAACCTGGACGACGCCCTTGATGCGCTCGACCGAGTCGGAGAACTTCGACATCCACGTGAGGGTCGTTCGGTTGTCGGAGACGGAAACCGAACGGTTCTTCTACAGCATGTCGTTGGCGGCCACTCGCAGGTCGATAAACGGAATTTCTGTGTCCAACAAGAGTGCTGTGGCATTCTTGGCCCAGCTCTCGTCCGGGACCGCCCGGCAGATGGCCCATAACCACCGGAGAGTACGCAGCATTGCGCCTGCCGAAAATGTCGTCCATGCAGATCAGGAGCCTGGCCGGTGTGCGGCAGGATGAGCTCTCGTGTTGCTTCGTCTCGCCTATCTGACCGTCACCAACCTGTTCGCCGCACTGCGAATGCTGCCGATGAGCGACCGCGACAAAGACGCAGAGATCCTTGCCCTGCGCCACCAGCTCACCGTCCTCGAGCGGCAGCTCGGAGCAAAACGGGTGAAGCTCGCTCCGCAAGACCGGGCGTTCCTGGCCGCTCTGCTGGCGCCGCTGCCCCGCCAGGTACTGCGCCGGCTGCGGCTACTGGTCCGCCCCGACACCGTGCTGCGCTGGCACCGCGACTTGATCAAGCAGCGCCATGCCCAAACATGCCGGCCGAAGAGACCAGGCCGACCACCCACCATCCGTTCGATCCGCACCCTCGTCCTGCGCCTGGTCCGTGAAAACCCCTCCTGGGGCTACCGCAGGGTGCACGGCGAACTCGCCACCCTCGGCATCAAGATCGCCGCCTCCACCGTCTGGGAGATTCTCACGGCCGAAGGCATCGATCCTGCGCCCGACCGGGCCGCCACCACCTCGGCCGGCTTCCTGCGCTCCCAAGCCGACGCCCTCCTGGCCTGCGACTTCATCGAGACCGTCACCCTGACCGGCCAGCGCCAGTACATCCTCGCCGTCATCGAGCACACCACCCGCCGCGTCCGGATCCTCGGCACCACCGCACACCCCACCGCAGCCTGGGTCACCCAAGCCGCCCGCAATCTGGCCATGGACCTGACGGACGCCAACGCCACCCCCGCGTACCTGATCCGAGACCGGGACGCGAAGTACCCCAGCCTCTTCGACGAAATCCTGAACACCGCCGGCATCCAAGTCGTGCGCACCGGCGTACGGATACCGCGCATGAACGCGGTCATGGAGCGCTGGGTACAGACCTGCCGCCATGAACTACTGGACCGCACCCTCGCCTGGAACGAACGTCACCTACGCCACGCGCTCCGCCAGTTCGAACTGCACTACAACACCCACCGGCCCCACCAAGCGATAGACCAGACAGCACCCCTTCGCGCCATACCCAAACCACTCCCCTACGCACAGATCACCAAGTTGAAGGTACGCCGGAGAGACCGCCTCGGCGGAGTCCTGCACGAATACCAACATGCCGCCTGAACTGCGCGGATGGAGTTTTCGGCAGGCGCAAAGTCCCGTAGTGGGAGCAGACGCGGCAGCGACGCTCAACCCCAGACCACACGACACCCTCGAACGCCGCCGAACTGCTCCCACCCGCGTTCAACCTCTCGATGCAGTCCGCAACGGCCACCACCGAAAAACCGCATACCGCCCGGCCAAAATCGGAACTGGGGTCAACAATTCGCATGCCCCCATAACCCAGCTTCCAGACAAGGGGACACCGCTCCCGACCCCACTCCCACTGGGAGCGGCCCCCACCAGCGTGAAGAGCGCAAGCACATACCCAGAAAGCCACCCATAGGACGGGGAGCCAGGGGTAACAAACTGGGCTCGGATGTGAACACGCGCGCAAGGAATCGAATATGAGCGCAACGGCCCGAGTGGGAGCGAACAGACAAGGGGACAGTGGGAGCCCGCTCCCACTCGCCACGCTCCCATTGGGAGCATGGGAGCAACAGAAAAAGGGCCGTCCGAAAACGGCCCTTCACCTGCGACGTTCGATCGTTCGAACTTGTCGGGACGACAGGATTTGAACCTGCGACCCCTTGACCCCCAGTCAAGTGCGCTACCAAGCTGCGCCACGTCCCGATGTCCACTGCCTCGGCCCGGTGTTCTCAGGCCCGTTCGGCGGCGACAAGAAGAACAATACCCCAAGCTCAGGGGTGGTTTGAAACCGGTTGTGCGGGCTCGCGGGCGGCTGCGCGAGAATTGGGGCATGAGTACTTCGCGCGACGGTGAACGGGACCGTGACCAGGAGGGGAGGGCGCGCAATGCCCGTCCCCGGGATGGGCTAGGTCGGCCGCTCCCCTATGGCAAGCCCGGTGTCGAGCGGCAGCCGGAAGGGGTCGTGCGGACGGCCGCGCAGAGTGTCGCGGAGGCGCAGGCGTTGCTCGACTCGGGGCGGCCGTTCCACGCGCACGAGGTCTTCGAGGACGCGTGGAAGTCGGGGCCGGAAGGTGAGCGTGGGCTGTGGCGGGCCCTCGCGCAGACCGCGGTGGGGCTGACGCACGCGGCGCGTGGCAACGCAACCGGGGGCGCCCGGCTGCTGCGCCGCGGCGCGGAGGGCATCGCGGCGTGGCAGGGCGTCGCGCCGGCGGGGCTGGATACGGCGGCGTTGGTGCGGTGGGCGCAGGGGCTGGCCGACGAGGTGGAGCGGAGCGGAGGCCCCGTGGATGCCGCCTCCGTCGCGCCGCACCTGACCTGACGCGGGGCGCCGGGCACGCACGTCCCCTCCAGCCCGGGGTCCCGGGCACCCGCGTCCCCCTCCGTCGCGGCGTGCCAACCATCGCCCCTCCTCCAGCCCAGGGTCCCGGGCACCCACCTCCCCCTCCACCGCAACGCACCAGCCACCCACCTCCCCCTCCACCCCGCCAAGCGCACGTCACCAGTCCGGCCCCCACCCACATGCGCCGCCCGAGGCCCGATGTGACGCTGCGAGAGTGACGACCACCGAAGAAGCTGCCCCGCCGCCGGCCGCCGAGGCGGCGGCTCCACCGGTTCTCGACAGACGGCGTCGCAATGTCGTCTTCGGGACGATCATGCTCGGCATGCTGCTGGCCGCGCTGGACCAGACGATCGTCGGTACGGCGCTGCCCACCATCGTCTCGGACCTGGGCGGCGCGGCGCACATGTCCTGGGTCGTGACGGCCTATCTGCTCGCGGAGACCGTCGCCACGGTTCTCGTCGGCAAGTTCGGCGACATGTTCGGGCGCAAGATCGTCTTCCAGCTCTCGGCGATCATCTTCATCACCGGCTCATTCCTGTGCGGCCTGTCCACGAACATGTCGCTGCTCATCGCCTGGCGGGCGCTGCAGGGCATCGGTGCAGGCGGGCTGATGGTGACGGCGATGGCGCTGATCGCGGATGTGATTCCGCTGCGCGAGCGGGGGAAGTACCAGGGTGCGATCGGTGCCGTGTTCGGTGTGTCGACCGTCATCGGGCCGCTGCTCGGCGGTGTGTTCACGGACCACCTGACGTGGCGGTGGGCGTTCTACGTCAACGTACCGATCGCGATCGTCGTCGTCATTGCCGCCGCCAGGACGATTCCGGTGGTGAAGTCGGCGGCGAAGCCGATCATCGACTATCTCGGCATCGCGCTCGTCGCGGTCGGGGCGAGCGCCCTGATTCTTGGGACCAGTTGGGGTGGCAACGAGTACGCGTGGGGCTCGGGCGTCATCATCGGGCTCTTCGTCGGCGGCCTCGTCGCGCTCGGGCTGTTCTGCTGGGTGGAGATGCGGGCCAAGGAACCGATGCTGCCGATGCATCTGTTCCGCAACCCGGTGTTCACGGTCTGCTCGATCCTCAGCTTCGTCGTGGGCTTCGCGATGCTCGGCGCAATGACGTTCCTGCCGACGTATCTGCAGTACGTGGACGGGGACTCGGCCACCATCTCGGGTGTACGCACCCTGCCGATGGTGATCGGTCTGTTGATCGCGTCCATCTTCTCCGGCAATGTTGTCAGCAAGACGGGGAAGTACCGGATCTTCCCGATCGTGGGCGCGCTGGTGATGGCGCTCGGTCTGTATCTGCTGTCCCTGATGGACAGTTCGACCAGTACGTGGCTCGAGTCCCTGTACATGTTTGTGCTGGGGCTCGGCATTGGCCTGTGCATGCAGGTGTTGACGATCGCCGTGCAGAACACCGTCGATTACGCGGAGTTGGGCACCGCGACCTCCGGTGTCACGTTCTTCCGTACGCTGGGCAGCTCGTTCGGGACCGCCGTGTTCGGCACGATCTACGCCAACAGCCTGGGGACGAACCTGAAGCAGGGCGTGGCGGAAGCGGCGCAGGCCGGGACCGGGATCGCTCCTGAGGCGCTCACCAAGGCGGCACAGAGCCCGCAGGGCCTGCACAGCCTGCCTCAGGCGGCGCGCGAGCCGATCGTCAACGGGTACGCGGATTCGCTGCACACGGTGTTCCTGTGCACGGTGCCGGTGGCGCTCATCGGGTTCCTGGTGGCGCTGTTCCTCAAGCAGGTGCAATTGCGCGACACCGCGCGCGCGGGCTCAGCCGACATGGGTGAGGGCTTCGCGCAGCCCTCGACCGGCGACTCCTCGCATGTGCTCCAGCGGGCCGTGGCGAACCTGGTGAAGGAGGCGAACCTGAACACCGCGCGGCAGATCCTGGAGCGATCCGAGACCCGGCTCGATGTCGCGGGCGCGTGGGCCGTGATGCAGGTGGACTTCTTCACGCGGATGGTCGGGCACGCGACCCTAGGGATGATCGCGGCGCGCCGCAGGCTTCCGCCGGAGGTGCTGGTGCCGGTGTTCCAGCGGATGGTCGACGAGGGTTATCTGACGCGAACGGACGCGTTCTTCTCGCACACCGAGGCGGGGCACCGGGAGTCGAAGGTCATCAACAGGGCCTGGGGCGACTGGCTGAGCGAGAAGGTCGAGGCCGATGTCGGACGCCCCGCGAACGCGGAACTGCGTATCGCGGTCGACTCGATCGCGAAGCGGTTGCTCGCCGAGGACATGGCGCAGGGGCTGACGAGCCAGTCGGGCTCGGAGCGTGCGCTGGTTCCCATGTAGTTGGTTCCCATGTAGCCGGTTCCCGTGTAAGGGGCGGGTCTCTTCAAGCGTCAGTTCAGCAGGAGTTGGAGGCCGCCGAGGACTGTCGCCGCGATGACCAGTTGCTCGAAGAGGCGTTGGTTGATGCGGTTCGCGCAGGCCCTGCCGATCATCGCGCCCGGCACGACGAAGACCACGAGCGCCGCGTCCAGGAGCAGTGAGCGGCGGTCGATGAGGCCGAGGCCCACGCTGAACGGCACCTTCGCGGAGTTCACGATGAGGAAGAACCACGCGGAGGTGCCGAGGAAGCCGAGCTTCTTGAAACCCGCCGACAACAAGTACATGGACATCACGGGGCCGCCCGCGTTGGCGACCATGGTGGTGAAGCCGCCGAGCACCCCGTACGAGCCCGCCTTGACGCGGGCCGCGCGGGTCGGCGTCGGCTCGGCGGCGGCAGCGGCGGCTGCCTGTTTGCGGCGCCAGACGGTCACCCCCGCCATGACGAGCAGGATCACGCCGATCGACATCCGTACCGCCCCGTCCCCTGCGAAGCCGAGGAAGACAGTGCCGAGGACCACGCCCGCGCCGACGGCGGGGAACAGGCGCCACAGGGTGGGCCAGTGGGCGTGCCGCCGGTAGGTGAGCACGGCGAGGATGTCGCCGCAGATCAGGATGGGGAGCAGCACTCCGGTGGAGGCGCGTGCGGGCAGGATCGCGGCGAAGACCGCGAGGCTGACCGTGTTGGCGCCGCTGACAGCCGTCTTGGAGAACCCCACCACCATGGCCGCGGCGGCCAGGGCGGAGAACTCCCAGGGTGTGATCCCGAATATGTCGTGCATGGCGAGGACAGATGCTAGACGCAACTACCTGTCGGGCGTCAGGGGCGCCGCATGGTGATACGGGTTACGTTTCACCACGCCGGTGGGGCCCGGCGCACGGCGCCCCCAACTCCCGTACCTCTCAACCCGCGTACGTCTCCCGCAGTTCGCGCTTGAGGACCTTCATGCTCGGGCCGAGCGGCAGCCGGTCGGTGAACTCCACGCGGCGCGGGTACTTGTGCTTGCCCAGGTTCTCCTTGGACCACGTGGTGAGTTCGGCGGCGTCGAGCGTGGTGTCCGGCTTGAGCACGACGACCGCGCAGACCTCCTCGCCGTGCACCTCGTCGGGCAGGCCGATGACGGCGACGTGGTCGATGTCGGGGTGGCGCATCAGCACCTCCTCGACCTCGCGCGGGTAGACGTTGTAGCCGCCGCGGATGATGACGTCCTTCTTGCGGTCGACGATCCGCAGGTAGCCCTCCGCGTCCTTGGTGCCGAGGTCGCCGGTGCGGAACCAGCCGTCGACGAGGGCTTCCGCGGTCTGCTCGGGGCGGCCGAGGTAGCCGGAGAACACGCAGTGGCCGCGGACCACGATCTCGCCGAGTTCGCCGGTGGGAAGGAGTTCAATGCGGTCGTCGAGTTCGGCGCGGGCGACCTCGACGTCGACGCCCCAGATGGAGTGGCCGATGGTGCCCGCCTTCGCGCCGTACCAGGGCTGGTTGACGGCGGCGACGGGTGAGGTCTCGCTCAGTCCGTAGCCCTCGTGGACGGGGGCGCCGAAGAGCTCCTGGAAGCGTTCGAGGACCGCGACGGGCAGCGAGGCGCCGCCGGAGACGGCGACCCTCAACTTCGGCATCGTGTCCGCCTGTTCGGCCGCCGTGAGCAGGTGCACGTACATGGTGGGCACGCCCTGGAAGACCGTGATGTGCTCGCGGATCATCAGCTCGATGGCCTTGGCGGCGTCGAAGCGCGGCATGAGGACGAGCGTCTTGCCGGCCCGCCAGGTGGCGTGCATGGAGGCGGTCTGGCCGAAGGCGTGGAAGAGGGGCAGGGCGCCGAGGACGATGTCGTCGGGGCTGTGCTCGTTGCAGTCGAAGGCCTCGACGGTCGCGTTCATCACGAGGTTGAAGTGGCTGAGTACGGCGCCCTTGGGGACGCCTGTGGTGCCGCTCGTGTAGAAGACGACGGCCGGGTCGTCGGCGTCGCGGGTGGCGTACGTGGCGATGGGCTCGGCGTCGTGCGTGAGCTTCTCCAGCTCGCCTTCGGCGCCGAGGGCGACGGTGCGGATGCCGACGGCGTCGGCGGCCGCCTCGCCCGTCTTCGCCTGCGCCGGGTGGCACAGCAGGAGCGTCGCGCCGCTGTCCTTGAGGACGTGCTCGACCTCGGACGCCGACAGGAGCAGATGGACGGGGACGACGGCGGCGCCGGCCGCGATGGCCGCGTAGTAGGCGTGCGGGAACTCGGCGGTGTTGGGCGCCATGAGGGCGATCTTGTCGCCGGGGCGGACGCCGAGGTCGGCGAGGGCGGCGGCCTGCTTGCGGACCTGGAGCCACAACTCCGCGAAGGTGCTGCGCAGTTCGCCCGCGACGAGGGCCGTCTTGTCGGGGTACCGGCGGGCGTTGTCGGCGAGGATCGCGGCGAGCGAGAGAGTGGCCATCGGGTAGCGCTCCGTTCCGTACTACTGACTGCTGGTTCGGCGGTGGACCAGGTCGGGAGGGCGCCGAAGCGGTAAATTAGCGCCGCTAGTTTTGTCCTCCTGGGGGGACTCTACGCCCGGGACCCGACCGGACGGTATGTGCCCTGGGTCACTTCCGGATCTCAGGGCTGACCCTGATGTCCCCGCCGGTCGGTCCGCCTACTGTGGGGGTCCGGCACCGCTCCGCGGACGACGTACGGGGGAAGTACGGGGGCTACGGGGGTAGCGCGTCGTCCGACGGAGCGGGTAGCCGGAACCTCTTCCACCCGTGGGTGGCGGGCGCGGGGTCAGCCGCGCAGGAAGCGCAGCACTGCCATGACGCGGCGGTGCTCGGCCGGGTCCGACTCCAGGCTGAGCTTGGCGAAGACGTTGCGGACGTGGGTCTCGACCGTCTTGCCGCCGATGACCAGCTTGTTCGCGATGGCCTCGTTGGAGCGCCCCTCGGCCATCAGCGCGAGCACGTCGCGCTCGCGTCCCGTGAGTTCGTCGAGCGGCCCCCGCGGACGCGGCAAGTCCATGAGGCGGGCCACCACCAGCGGATCGACGACGGTCTCCCCCGCCGCCACGCGCTTCAGCGCCCCGCTCAGCTCCTCGGCGTCGGCGACGCGCTCCTTGAGGAGGTAGCCGAACCCCTCGGGCCGCTGGGCGAGCGCGCGGACGCTCGCGGTCGTCTCCACGTACTGGGACAGCAGCAGCACGCCGGTGCCGGGGTGCGCCGCGCGCACGGCCGCCGCCGCGACCAGACCCTCGTCGGTATGGGTGGGCGGCATACGGATGTCGAGCAGCACGGCGTCCGGGGTGTGCTCGGCGACCAGGGCGAGCAGCGGCGCGGTGTCGCCGCACTCGGCGGCCACCTCGATGCCCTCGTCGGTCAGCAGTCGTACGATCCCCAGCCGAAGCAGTGCCGAGTCCTCGGCGACGATCACCCGCACGGAAGCTCCGCCCTGATTCTGGTTCCGCCCCCGGCGGGGCTGTGGATGTGCAGTACGCCGTCGACGGCGGCGAGCCGGTCGGCCAGGCCGCGCAGGCCGGTGCCGCGCGCGAGGTCGACGCCGCCGACGCCGTCGTCCACGGTCTCCACCACGAGGCGTCCTTCGTGGTGCCGGGCGGAGACGCTGACGGCGCGGGCCTCCGCGTGCTTGGCCGCGTTGGTGAGGGCCTCGCAGACGGTGAAGTACGCGGTGGACTCGACGAGCGGGTCGTAGCGGCGGGACTCGGCCGCGACGACGACCGGCACGGTGGCCTCCTCGGCCAGCTCGCTCAGCGCGGCGGCGAGGCCCTCGCGGGTGAGGACGGCGGGGTGGATGCCGTGGGCGATGCCGCGCAGTTCCTCGATGGCGTGCCGCACACCGGCCTCGGCCTCGTCGGCGGCCTCGCGCAGCGCAGCGTCCGGGTGGTCCGCGAGGCCCTTCTGCACGCGGCGCACGGACATCAGGGCGAAGACGAGGCGGGTCTGCGCGCCGTCGTGCAGATCGCGCTCCAGGCGGCCGCGCTCGGCGTCGGCTGCCGCCACGATGCGGGTGGCGACATCCTTCGCGCGCGTGCGCAGCCAGACGTTCTCCAGGGCGAGGCGCAGGGCGGCCGCCACGGACTGCAGGAGTTCGGGGTCCTCGTCGAGCGCGGGGTCATGGTGGAGCAGGGCGAGCGGGCGGCCGTCGGCTGCGGCGACCGGGGTGCGGCCCGGCCGCCCGTCCTCGCCGATCTCGCGCCCCGCCGCCTCGACGTACCCGCCGCGCCGCTCGTTCCACAGGCCGAGCCGCAGCGTCGGGTCGCCGAGGACGCGCACCAGCGCCTCGCGCAGCCGCGCCGGGTCGGAGTCGGTGCCGATGTCGATGACGAGCCCGCTGACCTCGGCGCGCTGAAGGCGCATGCGCAGCAGCCCCGCGAGGAAGGCGAAGGGGACGGCGACCTGGGCGAGGTCGGACAACAAGTAGACGGCCTGTTCGGCCACCGAGTCGACGCCGCCGAGCCACGGCACTACGTAGAAGAGCATGTCCCACATGAGGAACACCACGGCGACGCCGATGCCGATCCAGGCGGGCAGCAGGGCGCGCCTGCGGGCGGCGGACGCGTTGCGCCAGCGCAGCACGATCGCGACGGCGGCGACGACCGAGAGTCCCCAGCCCGCCGCGTGGTACGCGGCGTCGAACGGGCCGAAGAGACTGTCCCAGGCGGGCACGTGCAGCAGGTTCGGGCCGCACGCGCGGCAGTCCAGGTACGTCGCCCCGGCCTGGGTCGCCGGGTCGAACAGGAGCGTGCGCACGAATCCGCCGACGGCGACGAGCCCGTAGGCGAACTGGACCAGGCGCCGCGAGAGGACCGTGGTGAGGCGGCCCTCGGGGAACGACAGGACGAGGTGCAGGAGGATCGCCATGTTCAGCGCCTCCCACCAGGCACCGAAGGCGAAGAGCGCGGGCACGGCGGTGCCCTGGAGGTTGCCGAAGAACCAGGTGACGCCTTCGAGCACCATCAGGCGCCCCGTGTGGTTGGCGGGCCTGCGCCGCCAGGCGACGATGCCGGCGACCACGTACGCCCAGCCCACCGCGAGGTCCCGTACGAGATCGCCCGCGGACGCGCCGCTGCGCGCGTACGCCCACGCGCCTGCCACTCCCGATACTGCGGCGAGGGCCGCGGCCCCGGTCAGGCGCAGCCGAACCGCCCGCTCACCCTGACTGTCCACGGCCACACGTTAAGGCATTTGGGGGCCCGAGCGGGAAAGCGGACGAGGTACTTGCCGGTAACCCTCGGTTACCCGTAGGGCTTCGTGACCCGGTCCTGGGGCTCGGTGGCGCCCGCGCCCCCGCCCTCGCGGATCTGCTCGAGGACCCGGCTCCTGAGTGCCGTGAATCGCGGGTCGGCTCGGGTCGTCAACTGGTCGCGCTTCACCGGGAGTTCGACGGCCACGTCCTCCAGGACCACGGTCGGCGACGCGCTCAGGACCAGCACCCGCTCCCCCAGGTACACCGCCTCGTCGATGTCGTGCGTGATGAACAGGACCGTCATCCCGCGCTCCCGCCACAGTCTGCGCACCAGGTCCTCCAGGTCGGCGCGGGTCTGGGCGTCGACGGCGGCGAAGGGCTCGTCCATCAGGAGCACCTCCGGCTCGTACGCCAACGCGCGGGCGATGGCGACCCGTTGCTGCATGCCGCCGGAGAGTTCCCACGGGTAGGCGCGGTGGACGCCTGCGAGGCCGACCGCTTCGAGGGACTCGGCGACGCGTGCGCGGCGGACCGCCTTGGGGATCGATTTCCTTTGCCTGAGCGGGAGTTCGACGTTCTCGGCGACCCGCATCCACGGGAAGAGGCTGCGCCCGTACTCCTGGAAGACGACGGCGAGGCCGGGCCGCGGGCCCGTCACCGGCGCTCCGTCCAGGGCGACCGATCCAGCGGTCGGCCGCAGCAGCCCGGCGACACACTTCAGGAGCGTCGTCTTGCCGCAGCCGGAGGGGCCGACGACACACACCAGCTCGCCCGCGTCGAGGCGGAACGTCAGATCGCGCAGCGCCTCCACCTGCCGGCCCGAGCCCTCGTAGAGCTTGCGCAGTCCCGTGACCTCAAGCACCGCCGCCTCCCTCCTTTCGCCGCGCCCCGCGCGATCCGTGGTACCAGCCGAGCGCCCGCCGTTCGACGAGCCGGAACAGCAGCGCGAGCACCACACCGAGCAGGCCGAGGACGAGGATTCCGGTCCACATCTCCGGTACGGCGAAGGAGCGCTGGAACTCCACGACGGCGAAGCCGAGGCCGCTGCTGGAGGCGTACATCTCGCTGATGACCATGAGGATGACGCCGATGGACAGGGCCTGGCGCAGGCCCGCGAAGATCTGCGGGCTCGCGGCGGGGAGCACCAGGTGCCGCAGCCGGGCCGCTCCCCCGATGCCGTACGAGCGGGCCGTCTCGGCGGCGACCTGGTCCACGGCGCGTACGCCCGCGGCCGTGTTGAGCAGCACCGGCCAGACGCAGCCGGAGGCGATCACGGCGATCTTCATCGTGTCGCCGATGCCCGCGAACAGCATGATGACCGGGACCAGGACGGGCGGCGGCACCGCACGCAGGAACTCCAGGGCGGGCTCGCACACGGCGCGGGTGCGGCGCGAGGAGCCGATGACGACGCCGAGCGCCACGCCGACGACGCCCGCGGCCGCGTATCCGGCGAGCAGGCGCAGCACGCTGGGCAGGACGTCGTCCTGGAGCCGGTCCGGTGTCCAGGTGTCGTCGAAGCGGGACAGGATCGTGCGCAGGGGCGGCGCGTAGAAGCTGGTGCTTCCGTCGGAGGCGAACCACCAGATGGCGACCAGGACGCAGGGCAGGGCCACGGCCAGGGCGGTGGCGCGCAGGGCGCGGAGTGTGCGGCTCACGCCGGGGCCTCCGCCCGTACGGACTGGTGCCAGGACAGGGCGCGGCGCTCCACGAACCGCGCTCCAGTGTTGATCAATACGCCCAGGCAGCCGGCCACAAGGATCAACGCGTACATGTCCGGGACGGCCTGGGAACTCTGCGCGACATTGATCCGGTGCCCCAACCCCGGTGCCCCGATGACGAGTTCGACGGTGATGGCGAGAATCAACGCGACGGAGGCGGCGAGCCGCACCCCCGTCATCACATACGGAAGCGCCGTCGGCCACACGACGTGCCGCACGCGCGCCCACGTGCCGAGGCCGAAGGCGCGCGCCGTGTCGTCGGCGACCGGGTCCACGTCCTGCACCCCGTACAGCACCTGCACGAGAACCTGCCAGAACGCGGCGTAGACGACGAGCAGCAGGACCGAGCGCAGCTCCGTGCCGTAGAGCAGGATCGCGAGCGGGATGAGCGCCACGGACGGGATGGGGCGCAGGAACTCGATGGTGGACGCGGTGAGCGCGCGAAGGTACGGGACCGTGGCGATGGCCAGGCCTGCGAGGACGCCGCCCGCGGTGGCGAGGGCGAGGCCGAGGGCCCAGCCGGTGAGGGTGTCGCCGAGCGCGGCCCAGAAGGCGGCGTCGGCGAGCTCGCCGCGCAGGGCGTTGAGCGTGGTCGTGAAGGGCGGCAGGAAGTCGGGGTTGACCAGGCCGAGGCGCGGCACCACCTCCCACAGCGCCGCGCACACGAGAAGTCCCAGGAGGCCGGGCACCGCGGAGATCACGGCAGCAGCGTGTTGAGATCGGGGGTCTTCTCGAACAGGCCGTCCTGCTTGCCGAGCTTGGCGAGGGTGTCGAGCGACGGGCGGTTCCACTGCGCGGGCCAGGCCGGAAGTGTCACCTTGTCGAGCGTCGCCTGCGGGATCTTCGTGTAGGTGCGGACGATGTCCCGGACCTCATCGGGGTGCGCGTTGGCGTAGGTGAGGGACTTCTGGGTGGCGGCGTTGAACTTCTTGACGGTGTCCGGGTGTTGAGCCACGTACTGATTCGACGAGAAGTACATCGCGACGGTCAACTTGCGCGCCGTGTCCACGTAGTTGGAGGCGATCACGCGGCCGCCCTGCGCCTTGACGGTGGCGGTGGCCGGCTCGACGACCTGGGCCGCGTCGACCTGTCCCTTGTCGAGCGCGGCGGGCATCTGGTCGAAGGCGAGCTCGACGAACTTCACCTTGGAGGGGTCGCCGCCGCCCTTGCGGACCGACTCGCGGACCGTGGTGTCATTGATGTTCTTGAGCGTGTTGACGGCGACCTTCTTGCCCTCGAGATCCTTGGCGGACTTGATCGGGCTGTCCTTGTTCACGACGACCGCGCCGAAGTCCGCGCCTTGCTTGCCCGTCGAGCCGACACCGTTGACGACGACCTTGACGGGGACGCCCTTGGACTGGGCGACCATCAGCGACGTGGAGTTCGAGAAGCCGAACTGGAACTGGCCGCTGACCACGCCCGGCACGATCGCCGCGCCGCCCTGCGCCATGGTCATGGCCAGGCTGAGGCCCTGCTCCTTGTAGAAGCCCTTCTTCTGCCCGAGGTACAGGGGCGCGACGTCGACGATCGGGATGATGCCGACCTTGAGCTTCGTGGTGCCACCGGTTCCGGTGGATTCGGACTTCGGGCTGTCGGAGCCGGAGCCGCAGGCAGCGGTGGCGGCGAGCAGCAGCATGGCGGCGACAGCGGTGAGTGTGCGACGCGTGCAACGCATGGGTGTCCCCCTGGGAGCCCTGGTGCTCGGCGGCAACGTAGAGCCCGCACCCTATGGGGTCAACTCCCCTTTGAGGCAAGGATGTTGGCACGATTCACAGCGGATCCTTTGGATGCATGCAGCGACGCCTGCGGGGCCGGTTGGCGTCGGTCATCGTGTTGCGATGGTGACTGATGAGCCAGTCAGAGACTCAATGGCCAGTGTTTTCCATGGATTGATGGCATCAGTGTTGTGTTCTTCTCAACGCTTGGTTAGGGTCGTGCCTCGTGGAATCCAGCAACGAGGCAACCCCTGCCGACACCGCCGCCCGCGTCCGTGAGGTCATCACGGCGGCCGGTGTCAGCCAGCGCGAGTTCGCGCGCCGCATCGTCATGGATCCGTCGAAGCTCTCCCGCTCGCTGAGCGGCACCCGCCGGTTCACGGTGGCCGAGCTGGCGCGGATCGCCGACGAGGCGCGCGTCGATCCGGGCTGGCTGCTCGGCGCGCGGCCCCTGGCGGCCGAGGTCGGGGCGCCGGCGCCCGTGGAGGGCGGTCGGCCGCTGCAGATCGTCCAGGAGACGGTCCGACTGGTCGCCGAGTACGGGTTCCACGCGGTACGGGTCTCCGACATCGCCCGCGCCTGCGCCACCAGTACCGCCGCGATCCACTACCACTTCCCCGGCCGCGCGGACCTCCTGGAGGCCGCGGTGCGCTGGTGCATGGACGAGGACACCGCGCGCCGCGCCGCGCACCTCGCGGAGGCGGACGACGCGGCGGCGGAGCTGCGCCAGCTCATCGAGTTGCAGACGCCGCGCACCGAGCAGCAGCGGCGTCAGTGGAAGGTGTGGCTCGACCTGTGGGCCGAGGCGGCGCGTTCCACCACGGTGGGGCGGCTGCACACCGACTACTACCGGCAGTGGCGGGAGACCGTGGCGGATGTCCTCCGTCGGGGGGTCGAGCAGGGCGTGTTCCGGGCGTCGCTCGATTCCGGTGCGGCGGCGTATGCGCTGACCGCGCTCATTGATGGGTTGGCTACGCAGGTGCTTTCGGTCGACCGGGGGGTGGTTGGGGCGGCGGCGGATGCGATGCATGCCGCGCTGCTCAGTTACGTCGACGGAACCATCGCGGCCCCGTAGCCACACGTCACGGGGCTCCGCCCCGGACCCCGCTGCTCAATCGCCGCAGGGGCTTGATTGGCCCACCCGCTTGATTGGCCAAGCTGCTTGATTGGCCCGACCGCTTGAATTGCGCACCCGCTTGATTTGCACGTCCGCCGAAGGCGGAGACACACCTGGGAGGTTCCCCTATGCCCACCGAGAACGTCATCATCACTGCCGCGCTCACCGGTGCCGGTGACACTGTGCGGCGGAGTCCGCACGTGCCTGTTACGCCGGAGCAGATTGCCAAGAATGCCGTCGAGGCGGCCGACGCGGGTGCTGCCGTCGTGCACATCCACGTACGGGACCCCGAGACCGGTGACCCCTCGCGCGACACGAAGCTGTACCGCGAGGTCGTCGAGCGGATCAAGGAGACCGGCACCGACGTCGTCATCAACCTGACGGCCGGCATGGGCGGCGACCTGGTCATCGACCCGGACGAGCCGCTCAACCACCTGCCCGGGACCGACCTCGTCAGCGGCCTCGACCGGCTGCCGCACGTCGAGGAGCTGCTGCCCGACATCTGCACGCTCGACTGCGGTTCGCTGAACTTCGGCGACGGCTCGAACCTGTACGTGTCGACGCCCGACATGCTGCGCCAGGGCGCGAAGCGCATTCAAGAGCTGGGCGTGCGGCCCGAGTTGGAGATCTTCGACACCGGCCAGCTGTGGTTCGCCAAGCAGCTTCTCGCGGAGGGCCTGCTCGACGACCCGACCGTGTTCCAGCTGTGCATGGGCATCCCGTGGGGCGCCCCGGCCGACCCGGGCGTCCTGCAGTCGATGGTCAACATGCTGCCGGAGGGGGCCCAGTTCGCGAGCTTCGCGCTCGGCCGCATGCAGATGCCGTGGGTGGCGCAGTCGATCCTGCTCGGCGGGCACGCCCGCGTCGGCCTGGAGGACAACCTCTACCTCGGCAAGGGCAACAAGGCGACCAACGCCCAGCTCGTCGAGCGTGCCGTGACCATCACGGAGTCCCTCGGCTCGCGCGTCGCGACGCCGGACGAGGCCCGCGCGCTGCTCGGCCTCAAGCCGCGCGCCTGACGCCCACGCACGTAAGACCGGACACGTAAGCCCGCACCCGCACCACCGGAAGGCAACACCACCCTCATGACCTCCCCCCTCACCGCTCCCGAGGACGTCCGCCGGGTCGCCTGCGTCGGAGCCGGCGTCATCGGCGGCGGCTGGGTCGCCCACTTCCTCGCCCGCGGCTACGACGTGCAGGCCTGGGACCCGGCCCCCGACGCCGAGCAGAAGCTGCGCCGCCTGGTCGACGCCGCCTGGCCCGCCCTCACCGAGATGGGCCTCGCCGACGGCGCCTCGCGCGAGCGGCTCACGGTCGCCCCGACCCTCGAAGAGGCCGTCGCAGGCGCCGAGTTCGTGCAGGAGAGCGCCCCCGAGGACCTCGACCTCAAGCGCGATCTGCTGTCCCGGCTCGACGCGGCCGCCCCCGCCGGCGTCGTCATCGCCTCGTCGACCTCCGGCTACCCGATGACCGACATGCAGACCACGGCGGCGACCCCGGCGCGCCTGGTCGTCGGGCACCCGTTCAACCCGCCGTACCTGATCCCGCTCGTCGAGGTCGTCGGCGGCGAGCAGACCGACGCCGACGCCACGGCCTGGGCCTCCCGCTTCTACGAGGTCGCGGGCAAGTCGGTCATCACCATGGACCGCGAGGTGCCCGGCTTCATCGCCAACCGCCTCCAGGAGGCCCTGTGGCGCGAGGCGCTGCACATGGTCGCCAACGGCGAGGCGACGGTGAAGGAGATCGACGACTCGATCACCGAAGGCCCCGGCCTGCGCTGGGCGTTCATGGGCCCGATGCTGACGTTCGCGCTCGCGGGCGGCGAGGGCGGCATGGCGCACATGCTCGACCACTTCGGCCCGTCCCTGAAGTCGCCGTGGACGCGGCTCGAGGCCCCTGAGCTCGACAAGCAGCTGTACGACTCCGTGGTCGTGGGCTGCGACGTCGCCGCCGACGGCCGCTCCATCGCCGACCTCGTCGCCGAGCGCGACCAGGGCGTCATCGACGTGCTGCGCGCGACGGGCCGGCTCGGCCGGAAGGTAGGCTGACCTGCGATGACAAAGCTCCCCCTCCTGCACCGCACGGTCCGCCCCGAGTGGATCGACTACAACGGCCATATGAGCGAGGCGTTCTACGTGCTCGCCTTCGGTCACGCCACCGACGCCATGATGATCGAGACGGGCCTGGACTCCACGTACCGCGAGTCCACGCACTGCTCGCTCTACACGGTCGAGTCGCACATACGTTATTTGCGTGACGTCCCCGAGGGCGCCCATCTCGCCATCCGTACGCGGGTGTTGGGGGCGGCGTCGAAGAAGGCGCGCTTCACGCACGAGATGTTCGTGGTGGACGACGAGGCGGGCGAGCCCGCCCCGGACGCGGACCCGGTGGCGACCACCGAGCTGCTCGCGATCCACGTCGATCAGGAGGCGGGGAAGGCGGCCGAGTTCCCGGCCACCGTCCGCGACCGCTTCACCGAGCTGACGGAGCCCGCGCCCGAGTGGGCGGGCCGGTCGATCGCCGTCGTCTGACGGCGCGCACCACCGACTGACATGAGAGGGCCCCGGACAGTGCGTCCGGGGCCCTCGCGCGTACGCCCTCGCTACTGACGTGACGTCACCATCCGTCCCTTCGGGGCCTCTTTCTCCCGTACACCGAACCGCTCATGCACCCTGCGCAGCGCTCGCGGCGCCCACCACGCGCGCGTACCCATGAGCGCCATCGTCGCCGGTACGAGCAGCATCCGTACGATCGTCGCGTCGATCACGACCGCCAGGGTGAGGCCGAGGCCGATCTCCAGGATGGGGGCGAAGCCGCCCGTCATGAAGGCGCCGAAGACGACGGCGAGGAGCAGGGCGGCGCAGCTCACGACGCGGCCCGAGCGCCGCAGCCCGGTCACCACCGCTTCCTGCGCGTCCCCTGTCGCGCGCCACGACTCGCGCATCCGGGCGAGGATGAACAGTTCGTAGTCCATGGCGAGCCCGAAGGCGATGGCGACGATGAGTGGCGGCGCGGTCAGGCTCAGCGCGCCGAGTCCCTCCCCGCCGAGCCAGGACGCGGCGTGCCCGTCCTGGAAGACGAGGACCACCACACCGAGCGCGGCGCCCAGGCTGAGCAGCGTGGTGAGGACTGTGCGCAGTGGGATGAGGAGCGAACCGGTGAACGCGAAGAACAGGGCCAGGATGCCGGCGAGGACGGTGAGTGCGGTCCAGGGCGCGCGGTCGGCGAGCATCTGCCGGAAGTCGACGAGCCGGGCGGCCACGCCCGCCACGGTCACCGGATTGCCGCCGCGCAACTCCCGTACCTTCTCGACGAGTTGGGTCGCCGTGGCACCGTCGACCGAGCCGGACGGCGTGACGTGCAGGACGCGGGTTCCGTCGTCGAGGGTCTGTGTCTCGGACGACGCGACGCCGTCCAGGGCCTTCACCCGGGTCTCGAAGGCGGGGTCCGTGCCGGGGCGTGCCACGACGACGACCGGGTCCACACCGACGCCCGGCGGGTAGTGCGCGTGCACGGTGTCGTACAGCTGTCGCGCCGCGGTGGAGGCGGGGAGTTGGCGGGCGTCGCCGATGTCGATGCGCAGGTTCCCGACCGGCAGCGCGAGCGTGAGCAGGGCGAGCACGCTCACCGTCGTCACGGCTATCGGGCGGCGGCCCGCGAACCGGGCGAGGCGGGCGAAGGCGCGCCCCTCCACGCCGGGCGCACGCGGCTTGGACGGGGCGATGCGTGCGCCGAACCGGGCGAGCAGCGCGGGCAGCAGGGTCAGCGCGGCGAGCATGTCGACGACCACGACGGCTGCCACGGCCAGGCCCATGCTGCGCAGGAACGGGCTGGGGAAGACGAGCAGTCCGCTGAGGCTGACGGCGACGGTCAGGCCGGAGAACAGGATGGTGCGGCCCGCACGTTCGACGGTGCGGTGCACGGCCTCGGTGACATCCGCGCTCGTCCGGCGTTCCTCCCGGAAGCGCATCACCATCAGCAGCGCGTAGTCCACGGCCAGGCCGAGCCCGAGCATGGTCGTCACCTGGATCACGTAGACGGAGAGCTCGGTGACCTGACTGAAGCCGAACAGGGCGAGGAACGCGCCCGCCACGCCGCTGACCGCCACGAGCAGCGGCAGTCCGGCCGCGCGCAGCCCTCCGAAGATCAGAAGAAGCAGTGCGAGAACGATCGGCAGTGATATCAACTCGGCGCGCTGGACGTCCTCTTGGGCCCGCTCGCCGAGCTGGTCGCCGAGCAGCGGGCCGCCGCTGACATGGACGTCCGCGCCGTCGATCTCCTTGACCCGGTCGGCGACGGCGTCGACGGTCGTGTCCTCCGCGTCGTCGTCGAGGCCGCCCTTCAGGGTGACGGGCACGATGAGCGCCCGGCCGTCGCGGGAGGCCAGGTCCTCGGTGGCGTACGGGTTCGGGACGGCGGCGACGCCGGGGATGCCGCGCAGGTCCGTGACGGTCCGCTCGACGCGGGCGCGCAGCGCGGGGTCGGCGACGCGGGGTGCCTCGACGACGGCGCTGAGGGATTCGCCGCGCGGGTCGATGTCGTCGAGGAGTTCGGCGGTGCGGTCGGACTCGGTGTCCGGCACGTCGGGGACCGAGTCGGAGAGCCGGCCGAAGACGCCGGTGCCGAGCCCGAAACCGAGCACGATCAGGGCGAGCCAGGTGAGGATCACGGTACGGGGGCGGCGGGTCGCCGCCCGGGCGAGTGCGCTGAGCACGGCGCCTCCTCGGAGGGTTCCGATGGGACACCGTCAGCGTGCTCGCGCAGTGGTGTGTGGCGGATCGCCGGGGCGGGCGGTTCCTGACTCGCGCGCAAGAGGGAGGCGCGGCCGCACGGCATGGGTCGCGCGAGTGAGAGACGGGCGTCGGGCGCGCCGCGCATACTGGAGCGCATGCCTGTTTCGCTGCACCACATCGTCATCGACGCCCACGACCTTCCCGCCCTGGCCCGCTTCTGGGCCGGGGCGCTGCGCTGGCGGATCCTGTCGGAGCGGGAACGGGAGGTGGTGATCGGCCCGGACGAGAACGCTCCGGTCGGGATCTGCTTCATGCCGGTGACGGACGCCAAGGCGGCCAAGAACCGGCTGCACCTCGACCTGACCTGCACCGCGGAGGACCGGGACGCCGAGATCGAGCGGCTCGTCGCCCTCGGGGCGCACAGGGCGGACGTGGGGCAGACCGGCGACGAGTCATGGACGGTGCTGGCCGATCCGGAGGACGACGAGTTCTGCGTGGTGCGCCCGAAGCGGACCCTGATCGGCTAGCCGGGCGCCACAAGACCAGACTCGTACGCGCAGATGACCGCCTGCACCCGGTCCCGCAGGTGCAGTTTGCTCAGGACGTTGCTGACGTGTGTCTTGACCGTGTGTTCGCTGACGTGGAGGGTCGCGGCGATCTCCGCGTTGGTGAGGCCGCGGGCGAGGTGGCGCAGGGTCTCGGTCTCGCGGGCGGTGAGGGCCGAAAGGGCGGGCGGTTCGGGGGGCTTGGGCCTGCGGCGCGTGATGTCGGCGACGAGGCGGCGGGTCACGGACGGGGCGAGGAGGGAGTCCCCTGCCGCGACGACGCGGACGGCGTGCACGAGGTCGTCGCGGCGCACGTCCTTGAGCAGGAACCCGGACGCTCCCGCGTACAACGCCTCGTAGACGTACTCGTCGAGGTCGAACGTGGTCAGCATGACGACGCGGCAACTGGACTGCTCGCAGACGCGGCGCGCCGCCTCGATGCCGTCCATGTGCGGCATGCGGATGTCGAGGAGGAGGACGTCGGGCGCGTGACCGCGCACCGCCGTGACCGCCTCGTTCCCATCGGCCGCCTCGGCGACGACCTCGATGTCGGGCTGCGCGTCGAGGATCATGGTGAAACCGCTGCGCACCAGTTCCTGGTCGTCGGCGACGACGACGCGGATGCTCATGGCGCTCTTTCGACGGCCTGTCGGGTCGCCGCGGGCAGCCGGGCGGTGACCCGGAATCCGCCGTGCGGGCCGGGGCCGCTGTGTGCGCTGCCGCCGCAGGCCGCGGCGCGCTCCTCGATGCCGACGAGTCCGCGCCCGCCACCGGCTTCGGGTGGGCCGGAGCAGGTTCCGTCGTCTGTCACGGTGATCGCCAACTCCGTTTCTCCCCAGTCGAGTTGTACGTCCGCTCGGGCAGCGTACGCGTGCTTGACGGTGTTGGTCAGGGCTTCCTGGACGATGCGGTACGCGGCGGTCTCCGTTTCGGGGGCGACGGGGCGGGGGTGGCCTGCGACGTGCAGGGTGACGGCCACTCCGGCGGTCGTGGACACCTGGCGGATCAGGTCGGGGAGGCGGGCGAGGCCGGGCACGGGGGCTTCGAGTCCGCCCTTGCCGTTGCCCGTGTCGGTCAAGATGCCGAGGATCAGGCGGAGTTGCTGCATGGCCTCGCGTCCGGCGCCCGCGATCGCGTCGAACGCCGCTTCGGCGCGCGCGGGGTCGCTGCGCACCACGACGGGGCCCGCCTCGGCCTGGACGACCATCAGGCTGACGGCGTGGCCGACCACGTCGTGCATGTCCCGAGCGATGCGGGCGCGTTCGCTGGTGACCGTGCGGGCACGGTCGATCTCGCGCTCCCGCTCCAGGGCGCGGGCACGTTCCTCCAGGGCGGCGGTGTACGCGCGTTGGGTGCGGGCAAGCAGCCCGAACCCGTAGGCGCTCAGGAGGCTGAGCAGGTGGAAGGCGTACTCGAAGGGTTCGGCATGCTCCTTCATGGACATCGTCGCCGACGCGCCGATCACCCAGCCGACGAGCATGATCCGGCGCGGCGCCGACTCCGCGTACGCGGCGAGCGTGTAGAGCAGCACGAGTCCGCCGTACACGACGTCGGGTGGTGGCGCGTGGTACAGCGCCATGGCCGGGGCGGCGCAGGAGATCGCGACCGCGCACAGGATCGGTGCGCGGCGCCGCCAGATCAGCGGCACCGCCGTGCCCGCGCCCAGCAGGAAGCCCTGCCAGGACAGCGGGTCGCCGCCCTCGTCGGGGAACAGGAACTGCAGGGACACGGCGAACAGGACGAGGGCGGCCAGCGCCCCGTCGACGAGGTACGGGCTGGTGCGGCGCGGCAGACGCATGGTGCGGCTCCTCGTGACCCGACCCCTGCGGAGGGCCCCGCAGGTGCCTTTGGGGAGCCAGTATCGAGGGGCGGCCCGGTCAACACCTCGCCGGAGAGAGGGATTTCGGGCCGCCGACACCACCTTCCTAGAAGGATGCGCCGCCTTCCTAGAAGGGGCGGTCCCCCGCGATGGCGACGCGCTCGGCGACCCGGCGGGCGTCGCCGTAGTCGGCCACCGCGTAGTGCTGGGTGGCGCGGTTGTCCCAGAACGCGGTGTCGCCCGGCTGCCAGTGGAACCGCACCTGGAACTCCGGGACATGGGCCTGCTGGTACAGCAGACGCAGCAGCCGGTCGCTCTCGGCGCGCTCCATGCCGAGGATCCGGGTGGTGAAGGACGTGTTCACGAACAGCATGCGCCGCCCGGTCTCGGGGTGGCGGCGCACGACGGGGTGGGTGACCGGCGGGAACAACTCCTGCCACTGGGCGAGCCGTTCGGGGCCGTAGAAGCGCCGGAAGCCGGGCAGGAAGTCGTGCTCGGCCTCGGCGCCCTCGATGCGCGCCTTCACCTCGTCGGAGAGGTTGTCGTACGCGGCCGCCATGTCGGCCCACATGGTGTCGCCGCCGAACGGCGGGACCTCACGCAGCTGCAACACCGCACCCAGGGCGGGGCGTTCACGGAAGGTGACGTCGGTGTGCCAGACGTTCTCGTAGCTGGGGACGCCGCCCGCACCCTTGTCGAAGCGGACGACGTCCTCGCTGTCGCCGCGCTCCAGGAGCGGGTTGGTCTCCAACTCGCCCCAGTTGCGGGCGAATTCGCGCTGGTCCTCGCTGCTGAGGTTCTGGCCGCGGAAGAAGAGGACCTTCCATTCGAGCAGCGCCCGGTTCAGCTCCTCGCGCAGCTCCGGGGAGAGCGGCCGGCTCAGGTCGAGGCCGCTGATCTCGGCGCCGATGGTGGCGCCCTGCGGGACGAGCTCGAACAGCTCGTAGGGGCGGTCCTGCCAGCCGTCGGGGGTGCGGTGCAGAGTGCGGCGGCCCTCGTAGAGGCCGTCGGCGGGGATGTGGGCGGGGCGGAGCTCAAGAGCGGAGGAAGAAGGGGGCATTTCGGTCACGGACAAGGGGAGCCTCCACAGGCACGCGGTGACGGGTGACGAGAGAACGCGCTGAACGCGAGGGGGATCCGTACGTGCGCGGCCATCGCCCTGCGGGGCGGGGGCTCTTACGAAACGTACGGGAGGAAAAGACGACGAGGGGCTGAACGCCCACTACGAGCCGCCGTTAAAGGCCGCTGCGCGCGCAACCACATCGGTCCGGAACGGGGGCCGTTCCGAGAGCGAGGGTGCGATGCGTCAACATGCTCGTCATCCTGCCTGCCAGTTGATCACTCCGTCAAGTGCGGTCCACATGCCGGCCCAGGCGCCCGCTCAAGTGCCGCGAGGCCGGCCCCGCGGGAAGCGGGACCGACCTCGGGAGGTGCGTACCGGTGTCAGGCGGTGGGCGCCGGGAACGTCGGGTACTCGACGCCGGAGACGTGCTGGACGACGCGGATCACCTGGCACGAGTAGCCGAACTCGTTGTCGTACCAGAGGTAGAGGATCGCGTTGTCGCCGTCGACCTTGGTCGCGCCCGCGTCGACGATCGAGGCGTGCCGGGAGCCGAGGAAGTCGCTGGAGACCGCGTCGGGCGAGTCCGTGAAGTCGATCTGGCGGCGCAGCGGCGAGTTCAGCGAGACGTCGCGCAGGTGGTCGAGGACCTCGTCGCGGGTGGTCTCGCGGCCGAGGCGCAGGCTGAGGATCGCGATCGAGACGTCCGGGACGGGGACGCGGATCGAGGAGCCGGTGATCGGCGCCTTGAGGTCCGGCAGGGCCTTCGCGACGGCGGAGGCGGCGCCGGTCTCCGTGATGACCATGTTGAGCGGCGCGGAGCGGCCGCGACGGTCGGCCTTGTGGTAGTTGTCCAGCAGGTTCTGGTCGTTCGTGAACGAGTGGACGGTCTCCACGTGGCCGCGCGTCACGCCGTACTCGTCGGCCATCGCCTTGAGCGGCGGCACGATCGCGTTCGTGGTGCAGGAGGCGCAGGACAGGATCTGCTCGTCCGGCTTGATCGTGTCGTGGTTGACGCCGTGCACGATGTTCGGCACGTCACCCTTGCCGGGCGCGGTGAGGACGACCTTGTCGATGCCGGGACGCAGGTGCTCGGAGAGGCCCGCCCGGTCGCGCCACTTGCCGGTGTTGTCGATCAGGATGGCGTCCTTGATGCCGTACGCCGTGTAGTCGATCTCGGACGGGTCGTTGGCGTAGATCACCTTGATCGCGTTGCCGTTGGCGTTGATCGTGCTGTTCGCCTCGTCAACGGTGATCGTGCCCTGGAACTGGCCGTGGATCGAGTCGCGGCGCAGCAGCGAGGCCCGCTTCACGAGATCCTGCTCACCGCCACCGCGCACGACGATGGCACGCAGGCGAAGACCGTTCCCGGATCCCGCCTTCTCGATGAGCAGGCGGGCGACCAGGCGGCCGATGCGGCCGAAGCCGTAGAGGACGACGTCGCGGCCCTCACCGCGCTCCAGCTTCAGGGCGCCGGTGGCGCCGGCGACGGCCTCGGCCGTGAACTCCTCGACGCTCAAGCCCCGACCGTCGGTCTTGTACGTCATGGCGAGGATGCCGAGGTCGATCTGGGAGGGCCCGAGGCCGAGCTCGGCGAGAGCCTTCAGGAAGGGCATCGTCTCGGTGACCGAGAGCTCCTCGCCGGCGATCTGGCGGGCGAATCGGTGGGCCTTGAGCAGGCTGACCACCGACTTGTTCACCAGGGAGCGGCTGTGCAGCAGGACGTTCACGTCCCGCTCGCGGTGCAGCTTCCCGATGATCGGGATCATTGCCTCCGCGGTCTCCTCACGGTGCTTCCAGTTGGTGAACGAGTCGTCATTGACAGTCACGTGCGTCTCTTTCGAGCTAGGCGGCGCTCATATGCTAACCGGCCCGTTCGGCTGATCGATCAGGGGGCCGATCCCCAGGTCCGCGAAGCGCTCGCCGATGCGGCGGTGGGCGGTGGCGTCGGGGTGCAGTGCGTCCGGGAGCGGCAGTTCCTCGTGGTCCTTCTCGCCGTACAGTTCGCGGCCGTCGAGGTAGTGCAGGTGCGGGTCGTCGGCCGCGCGCTGGGCGACGATGCGGGCCAGCTCCTCGCGGATGGATTCCAGGGTGAGCTTGCCCTGCGCGCGCTCCGCCGGGTCGCCCATCGCCATGAAGCGCAGCTGTCCGCTCGCGAGCGTGCTGAAGTCGGGGGCGCCCGGCCCCGGCGTCTTCTCGTGGATGGGGCACAGGATCGGGGAGACGACGAGGAGCGGGGTGGTCGGGTGCCCCTCGCGGATGGTGTCGAGGAAGCCGTGCACGGCGGGGGTGAAGGCCCGCATGCGCATCAGGTCGGCATTGGCGAGGTTGATCCCCATCTTGACGCTGATCATGTCGGCCGGGGTGTCCCGCAAGGTGCGCGCGGTGAACGGGTCGAGCAGGGCGCCGCCTCCGAACCCCAGGTTGACCAGGTCCACGCCGCCGAGCGCCGCGGCGAGCGCGGGCCAGGTCGTGGTCGGGCTCGCGGCGTCGGAGCCGTGGCTGATGGAGCTGCCGTGGTGCAGCCACACCTTGCGGCCGGATGCGCCCACCGGCTCCACGGGGGCGTCCGTGCGCAGGGCCACGAGCTCGGTGGTCTCGTTGTGCGGCAGCCAGATCTCGACGGTCTTGGATGCCTCGGACAGGCCGTCGAACCGGAGCGTTCCCGGCTGCCCGGCCTCCTCGTGCTCGTACGTGCCCGCGCTCATGTCGATGGTGAGGATGTCGCCGCCGGCGACACTCCCCTGCCCGGCGGGCCGACCGTCGACGAGCAGGTCGTAGAGCCCGTCGGGGCGCGGGGGCACACCTACGTAGACGCGCTTGGTCGGCACCGTGTCGAGTTCGACGACGGTGGCGCGGGTGCGAAAGGCGAGGCGGACGCCGGAGGGCTGCGACTCGGCCATGGCCAGTTGGCCGTCCGTGTTCTGGGAGCGGGCCCAGGCGGGGAGCCGGTGCGGGAGGAGACCGCGGGCGGTGCGCTCGATGTCGATCGCACCGTGGACGAGGTCGTCCGTCAGCGGTGTGGCGGTCAACTCATGGACGGAGTCAGGGGTGTTGGTGCTGTTCATGGTGGCGTCAATCTGTTGATCAAGGGTGTGGGATGACTCGCGGGACTGGCGGGATTCGCGGGACTCGTCGGCTCACGCCTGCGCGGGCCAGTTGCGCAGCAGTGCGTCGAGCGCGTCCAGGCTCCGCGCCCAGCTCTCCGCCGAGTCGGGTGCGCTGTGGCTGAAGCCGCCGGCCAGTTCGAGGCTGACGTAGCCGTGGAAGACGCTGCCCAGGAGCCGGACGGCGTGGGTCTGGTCGGGTTCGGTGAGGTCGTAGCCGCGCAGCACGGCCCGCGTCATCTGCGCGTGCCGAACCCCTGCGCTCGCCGCCGCCGTCTCCGGGTCGAGCCGGTACTGGGCGGCGGCGTAGCGGCCCGGGTGTGCGCGGGCGTAGTCGCGGTAGACGTTGGCGAGGGCCACGAGCGCCTCCTTGCCGGACCGCCCGGCCAGGGCCTCGGCGGCCCGGTCGGCCAGCTCTTGCAGGGCGATCAGGGCGATCCGCGTCTTCAGGTCGTGCGAGTTCTTGACGTGCGAGTACAGGCTCGCGACCTTGACGTCGAAGCGCCGGGCGAGGGCCGAGACGGTCGCCTGCTCGAAGCCGACCTCGTCCGCGAGCTCGGCACCGGCCCGGGCCAGCCGCTCCGCGGTCAATCCGGCACGCACCATGGCCGTACGCCCTCTCCCTCGACCCCCGTCACTGTTACCGAAACCCATTCTGCACCTGCCTAATACTTATAGGCAAATGGGGGTCGAGTGTCGCTTACAGCGCGCCGGCCCTCAGCACCCGCAGCATCCGCAACGAGATCGAGTCGGCGATCGCCTGCTGCCCGGCGATGTTCGCGTGGACGCCGTCCCCGTTGTCGTACGAGGGCTCGATGCTGTTGGGGTGCAGGGGGTCCTTCAGGACCTCGTCGAAGTCCATGACGCCTTCGCAGGTTCCGTCACACGAACTCGCCTTATTCGTAAAGAGGTTGACCGTGTGACGGTCCAGGTTGTTCTTGTCGCTGTAGCCGGGGCGGGGTGTGATGGGCGTGACGTAGATCTTGATTCCGGCGTCGCGCAGTTCCTTGAACACCTTCTTGTAGCTGGCGAGGATCTGTTCGCCGTCGCAGCCGAAGGCGAGGTCGTTGGTGCCGTAGTAGTAGAGGACCGAGGTGACGCCGTGCAGGGCGAGGACGTCCCTCTTGAGGCGGGTGGCGGCGTCGAGGCCCTGAACGTTCGACGGGGTGCCGGGGCAGTCGGCCGCGCTCGTCGTGCCGCTGAGCCCCGCGTTGGCGATCGCGACCTGTTCGGTGGGCGGGAGTTCGGCGTGCACGCGGCGCGCCAGGTCGTCCGTCCAGCGGCGGTTGGTGCCGGTCTCGGTGCAGCCGGGGCCGCAGTTGGTGCTGCCGACGCCGTCGACGACCGAGCTGCCGTAGGCGACCGCCGTGCCGTTGAGGCGCGGATTGTGCACGTCGACGGCGCTGACCAGGTACGTGGCATCGACGGTCTTGGTGTAGGCGGCGCCGCTGGTGTCCGCGGTGTGGTCGCCGGTGCCCTGCGGCGTGAGGTAGTTGGTGCGCAGCGCGGTGCGGTGCTGACCGGGGGTGGCCGTCCCCTTGAGTGCGACGGAGACGGTGACGTCGTCCTGCGCCGCCGTGGCGAGGTCGGTGGGGTCACTCCACACCTCGCCGCCCGCGGGAACGGTGATGTGACTCTTCCCGTCGAAACGGACCGGGTGGGTGTCTCCCTTGATGGACGCTCCGTCGCCGCTCAGACCGACGGAGGCGCCGCCGATCTCCAGGGGCGCCTTGCCGAAGGTGTTCTGGATGCGGACGCGGACGCCGTCCCCGCCCTGGCTGAGGTGCGTGACCGTCCGTACGGACTGGTCGCTCAACGGGTCCGTCGCCGCGTCCTGTTGGGACTGTGCCCAGGAGGTGAACCAGGCGCTGCCGCCGCCCTGGCCGCCGTGCCCGGCTCTCGCCTCCGCCGGGTGCGGGGCTCCCGCGAGGCCGCCGCCCGCGAGAGCGAGGACGGCCGCCGCGGCGGTCGTGATCGTACGAAGTCGAGGCATGTGCACAACCTTTGCTTCCGGTGAACGGGAGTGGGGATGGTGCTGTGCTGGATTTCGTTCCGCCGACCTTGCGGTAGGCCCTTCGGGCCCCGGTCACCCTCCGACGAGCGCCCGCAGCGACACGTAGAACAGCGACGGGCCGAGCAGGCAGCCGACGCCCGTATAGAAGGTCGCGGTCATCGCCCCGTACGGGACGAGTCGCTTGTCGGTGGCCGCGAGGCCGCCTGCCACGCCGGACGTGGTGCCGAGCAGACCGCCGAAGGCCATCGCCGACTTGGCGTTGTTCAGGCCGATCAGGCGCGCCGCGAAGGGCGTACCCACCATCACCACCACGGACTTGACCAGGCCTGCGGCGACCGACAGCGCGATCACGTCCGAGCTCGCGCCCACCGCGGTGCCCGTGACGGGACCCACGATGTACGTGGCCGCGCCCGCCCCGATGGTCGCGAGCGAGGCGGCGTCCCGGTAGCCGAAGAGCGCGGCGATGAGCGCCCCCGCGACGAAGGAGACGACGACGCCCAGCAGGATCGACAGGGCGCCGGCGGGGCCCGCGCCCTTGATCTCCTTCAGGTCGACGCCGTACGCGGTGGAGACGATCGCGAAGTCGCGGAGCATCGCCCCGCCCATCAGGCTCATCCCGGAGAGCGTGGTGATGTCGGCGATCCCCGCCTCTCCCCCGGTCGCCGAGCCGCCCCAGTAGGCGAGCGCGAGGCCGAGCACGATGGCGATGGCGGAGCCCTGCAGCCGCCCTCGGGTCAGCTTCTTGGACAGCCATGCCGAGACGAGCATGAGCGTGCCGACGAGCGCGAAGGCGACTATGAGGCCGTTGTCCTTGCAAACGGAGACGAACGTATCCACGTCAGGCCCCCTGCTTCTCGGTGGCGGACTCGGTCTCGGTGTCGGTCTCGATGTCGGCCTCGGTCCCGGCCTCGGTCAGCGGCGGGAGCGGCTCGCCCCGCCCGCCGATCCGCGCGACCACCGGCACCAGGGCGACCCCCGCGACGAGCGCGAGCAGACCGGCCAGGAGGGCCATCGGGCCGCCGGTGACGGCCTTGTACACGTTCTGCGTGGACGCCATCGCGATGACGATGGGGATGTACATCGCGCTCCAGAAGAGCACGCCCTGTTCGCTGACCTCGGGGAACTTCCCCTTCTGGCGCAGCCAGTGGGTCGCGAACACGAGCATGATCATGGCGAAGCCGACGCCGCCGACATTGGCGTCGACGCCGAGCGCCTCGCCCAGGTATTCACCGGCGAGCGTGCCCGTGAGCATGCACACCGCCAGCGCTGCCACTCCATAGAGGACCATCGTCTTCTCCACACTGAGAGACCGGGATTGAGGAAAGCAGGGGATGAGGAAAGCGGGGAAAGGGAGGGCGGGGAGGGTCAGGGCGTCGTGAACAAGTCCCCGTAGGTCTTGCGCAGTTCGGCCTTCTGGACCTTGCCCATGACGTTGCGGGGCAGCGACTCCACGACGCGTACGGCGCGCGGGTGCTTGAAGCGGGCGAGGTCGGCGGAGATGGAGTCGATGAGGTCCCGCTCCCGCGGCTCCTGGCCCGGTGCGGCGACGACCACGGCGACAGCCGTCTCGCCGAAGTCCGGGTGCGGGACGCCGATCACGGCCGATTCGAGGACCGTGGGGTGGGCGTCGAGGAGCGACTCGATCTCCTTGGGGTAGACGTTGTAGCCGCCGGAGATGATCAGGTCCTTGCCGCGCCCGGAGATGCAGAGGTAGCCGTCCTCGTCGATGAGGCCGAGGTCGCCGGTGATGAAGAAGCCGTCCTCGCGGAACTCGGCGGCGGTCTTCTCGGGCATCTGCCAGTACCCGGCGAAGACGTTGGGGCCGCGCACTTCTACGCTGCCGACCTCGCCCTGTTCGAGGGGCTTTCCGGTCTCGGCGTCCACCACGCGGATCTCGACGCCGGGCAGCGCCTTGCCCACGGTGCCGGGCTTGCGGGGGCCGCCCTCGTACGGGTTGGTGGTGTTCATGCCCGTCTCGGTCATGCCGTAGCGCTCGAGGATGGCGTGACCCGTGCGGGCCTCGAACGCCTCGTGGTCGCTGGCGAGCAGCGGCGCGGAGCCGGAGACGAACAGGCGCATGGAGGCGCACGTCTGCGGGGTGACCTTCTCGTGCTTGAGCAGGCGCGTGTAGAAGGTGGGCACCCCCATGAGCACGGTCGCGCGCGGCAGCAGCTCCGCGATCGCGTCGGCGTCGAACTTCGGCAGGAAGAACATGGAGGCGCCCGAGGCGAGCACCATGTTGGCGGCGACGAAGAGGCCGTGGACGTGGAAGATCGGCAGGGCGTGGATGAGCCGGTCATCGGACGTGAACTGCCAAGAGGCCAGCAGTGCCTCGCAGTTGGAGGCGAGGTTCTCGTGCGTGAGAATCGCGCCCTTGGAGCGGCCCGTGGTACCGGAGGTGTAGAGAATGGCGGCCGGGTCGCTCGCAGCGGCCTCGTATACGTCGTCGTGGTGGGCATCGCCTTCGAGGAGGCTGCCGTCGCCCGCGGTGCCGAGGGTCTCGACGACGAGGTCCGGGCCTTCGCGGTGGGCGTGGTCGGCGCGGCGATGCGGCGGGCAGACGAGGACGCGCGGCTTGGCGTCGCCGATGAAGTAGTCGATCTCGGCGCCGGTGTAGGCGGTGTTGAGCGGCAGGAACACGCCGCCGATCCGCAGCGTCGCCAGGTAGAGGGCGATGGCGTCGACCGACTTGTCGACCTGCATGGCGACGCGGTCGCCGGGGGCGACGCCGTCGGCGACGAGGCGTGCGGCGATGCGCGACACGAGGTCCGCCGTCTCGCGGTAGGTCACCGACCGCCCGTCGGGCAGCTCGAAGAGCGCCTTGTCCGGGCGGAGTTCCGTCTGCTCGACGAAGGACCGGTGGATGGTGCGGAAGGGTTCCGTCGGGATGGTTCCCATGGCGGTGGTTCCTTTCTTGTTCTTGAGGGGCCCGCCGATCGCGACGGTCCTGCGGCGCACGAAGTCCTCGTGGCGGCGCTCCAACTGGTCCGGTTCGTAGCGGTAGTTGATCATCGCTCCGTAGGACTGCTCCCAGGCTTCGCGCGACTGATTGGCTGGCCAGTCGAGTTGCCATGCGGCGGCCCCGTTGCCCAGGTGGAAGCGGGCGACCGGGTCGAGGGGCCGGCCGTCGGGGCGCCGTTCGACGGTGATGTAGCGGGCGAGGGCGTCGAGGAGACGGGGGCGGATGCGCTCGACGTCCGCTGCCGCGGGGAGCGTGCCCTGCTCCAGAGACTCCAAATCCGCGACCAGCGCGCGCAGTTGGGGTTCGCTCGCGGCCCGGCCCTCCAGCCACGGCCGGAAGCCGGGGATCGGGGACAGTGTCGCGAACTGCGTCAGGTGCGGGAGCTGTTCGCCGACCTGCTCGATGACCTGCTTGATGAGGAAGCTGCCGAAGGAGACTCCGGCGAGGCCGTCGAGCGCGTTGTTGATGGAGTAGAGCGCCGCCGTGTCCGCGTGCGCGGCACTGAGCGAGGGGCCCGGTTCGAGCAGCGGGGCGATGCTGTCGGGCAGCCCGCGGACGAGGGCGACCTCTACGAAGATCAGGGGTACGTCGCCGGTGGCGGGGTGGAAGAAGGCGTGGACGCGGCGGTCCTCGGGCTCGATACGGCGCCGCAGTTCGGCCTCGTTCGCCATCGGGTGCACCCGCTCGCCGCGCAGCAGATGGCGGTGCAGCTCGGGCGGCGAGTCCACCGTGACCTCCTGCATGCGCAGGAAACCGCGGTTGAACCAGGACGTGAGCAGGTGGTGGAAGTCGTGGTCGAGGGGCCGCAGTTCGGGGCGGGCGGGCAGCAGGCGGCGCAGGTCGGCGCGCATGTGGACCAGGGCGAGGGTGGCGTCGGGCGCGTGGTTCATGCGGCGCAGCAGCTGCTGGCGGGCCGGCTCGACGACGTCGAAGAGGCGGACGAGTTCCGCTTCTCCCTGGGAGCCGGTGGCGCGTGCCTCCTCCCAGCGGCGGTAGGCGGCGCGGACCTGGTCGGCGTCGGCGTCGTAGGTCTGGGTGATGTGGGCGAAGAAGGTGAGCCGGCCGGTGTCGTCGAGCGCGCCGTAGGCGGCGAGGGCACGGGCCGCGACGGCGCGCATGGAGGCCTCGCCGACGTCGCTCATCAGGACTTCGCAGGCCGCGAGCAGCTGGTCGAGCGGGGCGTCGGTCGCCGGGCGGTCGGCGCCGTCCACTCCTTGCCCGCCGACCCTTCCGAGGGCCCGGTACAGGTCGGTCAGAAGCCAGCCGTCGCGGCCTTCGCCGTGACGTTCGTCGTGGCGTCCGCCGTGCCGCTCGTCACGCTGGCCCATCCGCGCCCCTCTCCACGTCTTGCCCCGACGCTTGATATGCATCGCAGGCCGTGATGTATATAACAAGCGCACCGTAGATCACAGGAGTGGCCGACGCCACCCCCTGAGCGGGCGGATAATCTGGGCAATCGGAGGTGGAGATGGCTCGAGTTCCCGAGGCCAGGCGCGTGCGCGACGCACTGGAGAACGCGGTGGTGGACGGCCGGTACCGGCCGGGCGAGCGCCTTGACCCGGCGGAGCTGGAGCGCGAGTTCGGCTGCTCGCGCACGCCGGTGCGCGAGGCGCTGCAGGCGCTCGAACGGTCGGGCCTCGTACAGATCCGCCCGAAGCAGGGCACGTACGTCACCGAGTTGAGCGTGTCCGAGCTGGCCGAGCGCTTCGAGGTCATGGCGGAGCTGGAGGGGATGGCGGCGCGGCTGTCGGCGCGACGCATCGAGGGCGAGGCGCTCGCCGAGTTGGAGGACGCGCTGCGGGAGTGCGAGCAGCATGCGCGCGCGGGGGACGCCGATCCCTACTACTACGCCAACGCCCGGTTCCACGCGGTCGTGTACGACTCGTGCGGGAACGAGTATCTGCGGCAGCAGGCTCATGCGCTGAAGCGGGCTCTTCAGCCGTATCGGCGGCTGCAGTTGCGGGTGCCGGATCGGATGCGGAGGTCGCTTGCGGAGCATCGGGAGATTGCCGACGCGATTGCCGCGGGGGCGGCGGGGCGGGCGGAGGATGCGGCGCGTGAGCATGTGCTGGTGCAGGTCAAGGAGTTCAGTCAGTTGGTGCGGACGTGGCGGCATGTGACGGAGTCGGCGGGGCAGGTGGCGGGCTGACCGTCGCCTACGTCACGGGGCTCTGCCCGGGCCCCCGCTGCTCAATCGCCGCAGGGGCTTGAAATGGCTCACCCGGTACAGGGGCTTGATTGGCCCACCCGCCGCAGGCGGTTAAAGGGACCCGAGCAGCGCCCGCGCCCGTTCCGCCAAGCCATCCGCTCCGCAGGTTTCCGCCAGGGTCAGGGCGCGGCGGGCCTGGGTGGGGTCGGTGGTGGATTCGGCCAGGTCGAGGCGGGCGGCGGCCTCTTCGTACGCAGCCGGGGAGTCGGCGAGGTTGCGGACCGCCTCTGTGAGCAGGGCGTGGGCCCGCTCCGGTGGTGCCGACGCGGCCGCGCGGCGCAGGGACTCTCCGACGGCGCTGCGGGTGCCTAGTACGCCGGCCCAGTGGCGGGCGTCGGCGAGGAGCGTGGCGGCACGCTGGGGGTTCTCCTCGGCGATCAGGTCCGCGAGATCGTAGGGCCAGGGCGCCCATTGCACGTTGTGGCGGCCGCGGGGCGTCGTCGAGGCGGCGGTGCCCTCGAGTTCGGCCCTGGCTTCCTTGGCGTGGCCGAGCGCGAGCAGCAGGCGGCCGCGTACCGAGCGGGCGTCGGGGAGGATCAGCGCGTCCGGGTAGGGCGCGCAGAACCCGTGGTCGTCGGCGAGTTGGAGCGCCTTGTCGACGTGGCCGCGGGCGAGCAGTGTGTCGATCAGCAGGCAGAGCGCGTCCCAGTGGACGGTGGCCCGGCCGCCGACGCGTTCGGCCAGCCGCAGCCCTTCGCGCAGGTACGCCTCGGCCTCCACGAGGCGGCCGCGCCTGCGCTCGACGGCTCCGCACAGGATGTGTGCGAAGGCCAGGTGGGCGCCGCTCCAGCCGCCGAGTTCGAAGGTGCGCAGCGCGTCGGTGAACAGGCCCTCCGCGTCGTGCAGCCGGTCGATGTAGGCGAGCGTGATGCCGAGCAGCGCGGGGATTTCGAAGCCCCATTCGGTGTCGGTCCAGCCGAGTCCGGGCGCGAGCCGGCCGTCGACGAGGACGCGGTCGCACAGGTCGGCCACGTGGTCGGCGCTCTCGCCGCGCAGCATCGCGTCGAAGGCGCGCAGGGTCAGCAGGGCGCGCTCGGCGTTGTCGGCACCGGGCAACGGGTCGGCCAGCGAGGCGAGTTGTTCGGACCGGCCGGGCCCGTCGTCCTCCTCGGCGAGGAACGACTCGTACATGAACCGGGCAGCCAGCAACCGTAGTTGCTGGGTGCCGGGCGGGGTGACGGCGGCACTGTCGGCGACGCAGCGCGCGGCGTCCCGCATCTGGTTGCCGTGGGCGAGTGCCTGGGCCAGGCGCAGGGTGGCGTCGATGCGCAACTGATCGGTGAGGCCCGGTAGTTGGAGAGCCGCGCGTAGGTGCTGGACGGTGGTGACGGGTGAGGAGAGCAGGCAGGCGCAGCCGAGTTCGTAGAGCACTTGGGCCCGGTGGACGACGGACGGCGGTTCGCGCAGGGCGCGCTCCAGGCAGCGGCGGGCCGCCTCGGGCGCGCCGACGGCGAGGTGTTCGGCGGCGGCGGCGCGCAGCTGGCGGACCGCCTCCTGGTCGTCGTCGGGGTGCACCTCGAGGAGGTGCCGGGAGATCGCGGCGGGCCCGTGGCCGCGCCGGGTGAGCGTCCAGGCGGCCTGGCCGTGCAGGGCGGTGCGGGTGGCGGGCGGGACGCTGCGGTAGACGGCGGTGCCGACGAGCGGGTGCTGGAAGTCGAGGGACTCGGAAGGGTCGAAGACCTCCCCGAAGGCGGCCGGGCGTGGGCCGTCCGGCCCCCCGACGGGCGCCAGGATGCGGGCGTCGCGCAGCAGTTGCACGCATCGGGTGGCCCGCTCCGGCGGCAGGCCCGCGAGCCCGGCCGCCGAGGCGAACGTGATGTCGGTGCCGAGGACGGCCGCGGCCCACGCCAACCGGTTGCAGTCCGGGTCGAGTTCGCCGAGCCGGGCCACGATGCCGCCGCCGCGCGCCGTGGCGCCGAAGGCGCGCAGCACCGGGGCGGAGTCCTGCGTCGGGGCGAGGCCGCGGGCGCTGCACTTGGCGAGCAACTCCACGGCCTCGTACGGGTTTCCGGTGGTCACCGCCCACACCTCGCGGCAGAAGACGTCGTCGGCCGTGTCGCCGAGCACGCCGCGCACCAGGTCGCCGGTGGCCTCCTGGGTGAGGGACTGGAGGGTGACGTGCAGGCGGGCGGCGCGGGCGAGTGCGGCGAGGTTGGCCGCGGTCTCGCGCGAGGTGTCCGCGAGTTCTTCCGGGCGGTGCGCGACGACGAGCAGGACCGGCAGCGCGGTGAGGCGCGGCGCCAGCGAGGCGAGCCAGGTGAGGCTCTCGCCGTCGGCCCAGTGGGCGTCGTCGGCGAGCAGGACGAGCGGCTCGGGGTCGCCCTGGGCGGTGCCGCGCCCGCGGGCCAGTTCGGCGAGGAGCGTGTCGAGCGCGTCGCGGACGCCCTGCGGGTCCGTGGGGACGGCGCCGGGCGCGCTGAGACCGAGGGCGGGTCCCGCGACGTCGAGGGCGGGACCGGACGCGGTCCGCGGGGAGGCCGAGCCGAGCGCGGGGCCTAGCAGGTGCCGCACCAGGTGGAACGGCTGATGCGTGGTGGACTCGCCGGACCGCGCCGCGTGCACGGTGCAGCGCGTGCGGGCGGCGTCCGCGATCCGGGTGAGCAGCGCGGTCTTCCCGACGCCCGCCTCACCCCGGTAGACGACCACGCCGCCGGTGCGCCGCGCACCGCACAGCGCGTCCAACGCCCTTGTCGCCGCGGCCATTTCGAGGTCACGCTCGAGGAGGCGGGGTCCTGGAGGTGTGGCGTCCATACGGGTCCCTGGGGGTCGCCTTGTGTGGGCCGCGGTACGTGCCCGTAGAAACGTCCCGCAGAATGTGCCCATGGCATGCGTGGGCGTTTTGAACGGACTTCGAGGCTAGTACCGGCGCGGTGCGGCACGGGAGCGGTTCGACCGAGTTTCCGGCTCGCCGTGATACTCGGTTGGGCTCCCGGCCCTTCCAGCAGAGGATTGAGCGCGTGACGGAGACGACGGACACGGCAGGCATGAGGGCGTTTCACGAGGCGGTCGCCGAGTGGGCGGCGGGCGGCCCCGGTGACCCGGCGCGCGCGTTGGCCGTGCGCCTGCGCGTGCACGGCGCCGTTCTCCTGGAAGGGCTGAGTGACGTCGCGGCGGTTGACGCGCTCGCCGAGCGGCGCGGGCGGGACCTCGCGGCCGAGGGCGTGTGTGTCGTGTCCATGGGCGGAGCGATGAATGTGGGGCGGTACGCACGGCTGCTCGGACCGGAAGGGCTCGGGCTGCGGCTGAGCGGGCTGTGCGACGAGCGCGAGCGGCGCTTCTACGACCGCGCGCTGGGGCGGGGTGAGGACACCGTCTTCGTGTGTGTCGCGGACCTGGAGGACGAGTTCATCCGCGCGCTCGGCGCGGCACGGGTCGAGGAGGTCGTCCGCGAGGCGGGCGAGTGGAGCCCCTGGCAGACCTTCGCGCGCCAGCCCGCTCAGCAGGACAGGTCCGCGCACCGCCGCCTGCGCCGCTTCCTCGGCACCAAGGCGGGCCGCAAGATCCGCTACGGGAGGCTGCTGACCGAGGCGGCCTGCGACGCCGGGTGCGTGCCCGCGCCGCTTGAGGCGCTGTTCGCGCAGTTGTAGGGGCGCACCGCGATGTTCCTGTCGGGCACGTTGAGCGATCTTCGCGCGGCGGCCGGAAGGTAACTTGGCCGCATGCAGTCCTACACAATCGGCCAGGCCGCACGGCTGCTCGGCGTCAGCCCCGACACCGCGCGGCGGTGGGCGGACGCCGGGCGGATCGTCACACACCGCGACGCGAGCGGGCACCGGGTCGTCCAGGGCAAGGATCTCGCCGCTTTCTCCGTGGAGTTGGCCGCGGGCGACGACGCCGACGATCACCCCTCGTACACCTCGGTGCGCAACGCCTTCCCCGGGATCGTCACCGCCGTGAAGCTCGGCGACGTCGCCGCCCAGGTGGAGATCCAGGCCGGTCCGCACCGGCTCGTCTCGCTGCTCACGCGGGAGGCGGTGGAGGAGCTGGGCCTGGAGGTCGGCATGGAGGCCACGGCCCGCGTGAAGTCGACGAATGTCCATATCGACCGCGTCTGAGCGGTCGGCAGCCGCACTCACGTAGGAACGCACATGCGGACCCACCCCGTCCATCCATCGGGATCATGCGAACCCACAGGCGACTTACACCTGGCAGATGCGGCAGTATGTTCGCCGTAAGCGTTCCAGGACACAGCAGGGGAGCTGAACCGTGACAACCCGTTCCGCACGCAGGACCACGACCCGCCGCATGCTGCAAGTGACCGGCATCGGGGCGGCGGCGGTGCTGACGCTGAGCGCCTGCGGATCGTCCGACACGGACTCCTCCGGCTCCTCGCCCAGCTCCTCGTCCAGCGGCAAGAAGCTGTCCGGGACGGTGAACGTGTTCGCCGCCGCCTCCCTCAAGGAGAGCTTCGAGAAGCTGGGCAAGCAGTTCGAGAAGGAGCACCCCGGCACCAAGGTCACCTTCAACTTCGGCGGCAGCGACAGCCTCGCCGCGGGCATCACCGGCGGCGCGCCCGCCGATGTGTTCGCGGCCGCGAGCCCCAAGACGATGAAGACGGTGACCGACGCGGGTGACGCCGACGGCGAGCCGAGCACCTTCGTCCGCAACCAGCTGGAGATCGCCACCCTCCCCGGCAACCCGCACAAGGTGTCGTCCCTGAAGGACCTCACGAAGCCCGGCCAGAAGGTCGTGCTGTGCGCAAAGGAGGTGCCGTGCGGCGCCGCCGCGCAGACGGCGCTGACCGCGAGCAAGCTGAAGCTCACCCCGGTCTCGTACGAGCAGGACGTCAAGAGCGCCCTGACGAAGGTGGAGCTGAAGGAGGCGGACGCGGCGGTCGTGTACAAGACCGATGTGCACGCGGCGGGTGACAAGGTGGAGGGCGTGGAGTTCCCGGAGTCCAAGGACGCCATCAACGCCTACCCGATCGCCCCGCTGAAGAAGGCGCCCAACGCCGCGGCGGCCAAGGCGTTCATCGAGCTGGTCAAGTCCGCCGACGGACAGAAGGCGCTGACCGATGCCGGGTTCCTGAAGCCGTGACCGCAGTGCACGACACTGTGGAGGGCGGGTCGCGGCGCCGCCGCGGCCGCGTCCCTCCGCTGCCGCTGCTCGTACCCGCGCTCGTGGGGCTCGCGTTCCTGGTGGTGCCGCTGATCGCACTGCTCGTACGGGCCCCGTGGGCGCAGCTGCCCGAGCAGCTGACCAGCCCCGAGGTGTGGCAGGCGCTCCAACTGTCGCTGGTGTGCGCCACGTCGGCGACGCTGGTGAGCCTGGTGCTCGGGGTGCCGCTGGCGTGGCTGCTCGCGCGCACGGAGTTCCCGGGGCGCGGTCTCGTACGGGCCCTGGTGACGCTGCCGCTGGTGCTGCCGCCCGTGGTGGGCGGTGTCGCGCTGCTCACGGCGCTCGGCAGGAACGGTGTCGTCGGGCAGTACCTGGACCAGTGGTTCGGGATCACGCTGCCGTTCACCACGACCGGCGTCGTGATCGCCGAGGCGTTCGTGGCGATGCCGTTCCTCGTGATCAGCGTTGAGGGCACCCTGCGAGCGGCCGACCCGCGCTACGAGGAGGCGGCCACGACGCTCGGCGCCTCCCGGTTCACCGCGTTCCGGCGGGTGACGCTGCCGCTGATCGCGCCCGGTATCGCGGCCGGAGCGGTGCTCGCGTGGGCGCGGGCGCTCGGCGAGTTCGGCGCGACGATCACCTTCGCCGGCAACTTTCCCGGCCGCACCCAGACCATGCCGCTCGCCGTGTACCTCGCCATGCAGAGCGACCCGGCCGCGGCGATCTCCCTCAGCCTGGTGCTGCTCGCCGTGTCCATCACGGTGCTCGCGGGCCTGCGTGACCGCTGGATGACCGCGTCATGACCGACCTTGAGAAGCCGGCACCGTACGAGGATGTGGCAGGGTCGGGCCTCGACGCGCGGCTCGTCGTGGACCGCGGCACCTTCCGGCTCGATGTCGCGCTGGCCGCGAAGCCCGGCGACGTCGTCGCGCTGCTCGGGCCGAACGGGGCCGGGAAGACGACCGCGCTGCGCGCGCTGGCCGGGCTGACGCCGCTGGACGCGGGGCACCTCGACCTCGACGGCACATCCCTCGACGGCACGCCGCCGGAGTCACGTCCCGTGGGCGTGGTGTTCCAGGACTACCTCCTCTTCCCGCACCTGACCGCCCTCGACAACGTGGCGTTCGGGCCGCGCTGCCAGGGCGCCACGAAGGCCGAGTCCCGTACGCAGGCGCAGGCCTGGCTCGACCGGATGGGGCTCGCGGAGCACGCCGGGGCGAAGCCGCGCCGGCTGTCCGGCGGCCAGGCCCAGCGCGTGGCGCTCGCCCGTGCGCTCGCCACGCGGCCGCGGCTCCTCCTCCTCGACGAGCCGCTCGCCGCGCTCGACGCCCGTACCCGCCTGGACGTACGGGCCCAACTCCGGCGCCACCTGGCCGAGTTCGAGGCGGTGGCGGTCCTGGTCACGCACGATCCGCTGGACGCGATGGTGCTGGCCGACCGGCTCGTCGTCATCGAGCACGGCCGCGTCGTCCAGGAGGGCGCCCCGTCGGATGTCGCGCGCCGCCCGCGTACGGACTACATCGCGCAGCTCGTCGGCCTGAACCTGTACCGGGGCAGCGCGGATGGACATACCGTCCACATCGCGGACGACGGTCCCGCGATCACGACCACGGAGGACCTCTCCGGTCCGGTCTTCGTGGCATTCCCGCCGAGCGCGGTCACGCTGCACCGGGAGCAGCCCACCGGTTCCAGTGCCCGCAACCTGTGGCGCTGCGAGGTGAGCGGCATGGAGGCCCACGGGGACCAGATCCGCGCGGCCCTCTCCGGTGAGCTTCCGCTGGCCGCGGATCTTACGACGGTGGCGGCGGCGGAGTTGGGGCTGCAGCCCGGAGCGGAGGTCTGGGCGACGGTGAAGGCGACGCAGACACACGCGTATCCGGCGTAGCCGGGGAGCGGGCTGGCCCCCCGGGGCTGAGCTCCCGGGGCTCCGCCCCGGACCCCGCTGCTCAATCGCCGCAGGGGCTTAAAAGATCGCCTCAATCGCC
>NZ_JBEOVM010000036.1:0-61594 GCF_040295505.1 Streptomyces sp. NPDC002790
CTACCTATCTTTGTTTATGGGCTTCCTGTTGTCCCGCGCCACTGTACGAACGACCTGGACGCCATGAACCACGTCTGCTCGGCTTTGCCTGGGTCGACGGTGGACGGGATGGGAGCCCTTCTCGCAACCACCCGCGGACCCGCACCCGACAGCGCTACCCCCGGCCCCCGGTGCCGGAGCGCCCCCGCCGGAGGCATCGTCTTTGACCGTGGCCGGCATGTGTCGGGTGCTCGACTCATGTTCCCGGCCTGACCCCTTGTGGGCGCGCGTCGGCGCAGCGCCCGTAGCGCGGGCCGAAGGCATGAGCGCGAAGGGCAGCGGAGCCGGGAAGCGCGCCCGGCGGAGCGGAGCGCAGCCGGTCTTGATGAAGTAGGGAAAGTTCTATCGCGCTGGTGTCAGCCGCTTGCCGTCATGGCTTCGGACGTGAGGACCTGCCCCGTCGAGGGCATCGAGGAGCCGGATCGAGTAGACCTCGGACATATATTCGCTGACCTCGTCGGGCGTCAGCCACTCCACGGCCGTGGACTCGTCCGACGTGCGCTCCTCGCCGCCCGCGGGCTTGCAGCGGAACACCAAAGCGACGACGCCTCGGGTGGTGTTCTTGTAGACGCCGGTCAGCTCGTCCACCTCGACGTGGATGCCGGTCTCTTCCCAGACCTCCCGCCGTACGCCCGCCTCCGGGGACTCCTCCAACTCGAGTACGCCGCCGGGGAGCTCCCACGTGCCGTTGTCCGCTCGGCGGATCGCCAGGAGTCGGCCGTCATCGCGGACCACCACTCCGGCTACGGACACGGAGTGCAGTGGCGTTGACTGGCCTTCCTTGGCGCTGTTACTCATGTACAGGAGCATAGGAGGAAGAAAAGGACTATGGGAACTGCAGCAGGAGAGGGGAGGTCCGTCCCTCAGTACGTGCGGATCGCTGAGGATCTTGTTCAGCAGATCAGGGCTGGTGTCCTCAAGCCTGGTGAGCTGGTGCCGAGCGAATCGGAGCTGGTCGAGCGCTACGGCGTCTCGGGCGGCACGATCCGTAAGGCCATGGTCGAGGTCCGGGCCAGTGGGCTCGTGGAGACCCGGCACGGCAAGGGCTCCATCGTGAAGGACCGGCCGCCGGTACGGCACCGCTCCTCCGACCGCTTCCGGCGTTCGCACCGCCAGGGCGGCAAGGCCGCCTACCTCGCCGAATCCGCGCAGTCCGGCGCCACGGCGAAGGTGAGCGTGCTCTACATCGGGCCCATGGAGGCCCCGGAGGATGCTGCCGAACGGCTCGGCGTTTCGGCCGGCACTCAGGTCCTGGCCCGTCGACGCCTCTACTTCCGCAACGGCACCCCGGTCGAGACGGCTTCCTCGTACCTCCCGTGGGATGTCGTGAAGGACATCCCCGAGCTGTTCGCCGAGAACCCCGGCGGTGGCGGCATCTATGCCCGACTCGAAGACCACGGGCACGAGTTCGCGGAGTTCGTCGAGACCTTGCAGGCGCGTCCGGCCTCCAAGGCGGAGGCGTCCGAGCTGGCGCTGAGCCCCGGTGACCCGGTGGTTCATCTGATTCGTGAGGCCCGGACGACCGAGGGTCGCGTGGTCGAGGTGTGCGACACCCTCATGGCCGCTGACCAGTTCGTTTTCGAGTACCGGATCCCCGCCGCCGACTGACGCACCCTCGCTGATCCGCAGCCCGTCGTGACTTTTCTGTCGCGGCGGGTTGACTCATGTATAGGAGTGTTGCACTCTTCTTCATGTCACTCATGTACATGAGTGACGGAGTCCAGCATCTCTATAGGAGTGATCTCTGTGCGTCAGATCCCCGTCGACACCTCCGCCGCCACCGTCATGGTCGCCAAGACCCCGCAGATCAAGGTCAAGGACCGTAAGACCGGTGAGGTCGCCCTGGACGTCGAGACCGGCGGCAAGCTGATGACCGTGGACGTGATGTTCGCGGCCAACGACCAGGTGGAGATCCTGTCCGTCACCGTCCCCGAGACCGGCGTCTCCGAGGAGCTGACGATGGGTACGCCCGTCGCGCTCACCGGCCTGATCGCCCGCCCGTGGGAGAACGAGTTCAACGGGCAGAAGCGGCACGGCATCGCCTTCCGCGCCATCGCCGTCACCTCGCTCGCCGCTTCTGCGGCCACGGCCAAGGCGGCCTGATCATGGGCGAGTTCCTCGTCATCGTGCTCCTGGTGGCGGCCGCCGTCGCAGGTCTTCTGCGGTGGCGGCGCCCCGCCTGGTACTGGGTCTGCTTCGGCGCCGTGCTCGCGTCGCTGCGGCTCCTGGTCCGCTACGCCTCCGTGATGGAGGCCTGCGGGCTGACGGTCCCGCCGTCACGCTGGCGCCTCACACTCGCCCGCCTGGCCAACCGGCCTCTGCCCGAGTCCCGCTCCCCGCGCATCCTGCGGCTGCGACCCACCCGGACCGGCCTCGTCCTGCGCCTCAAGCTCCGCCCCGGACAGGACGCCTTCGACTTCTCCGCCGCCACGGATCGGCTCCGCCACTCCTTCGGGATGTGCGGTGTCAGCTCCCGTGAACTTCGCTCCGGTGTCGTCGAGTTGAGGATGACCGGCTACGACGTGCTCAAGCGGGTGCAGATGCCGAATGCCGCCAGCACTGCCGCCGATGCGTCGCCGCTACGTGTCCCGGTCGCGCTGCGCGAGGACGGCTCGGTGCATTACCGCGACTACCGGGCCGTCCCGCACGGCCTGACCCTCGGCGCCACCGAGTCCGGCAAGTCCGTCTACCAGCGCAATCTCGTGTGCGGCCTCGCCCCGCTCGACGTCGCCCTGGTCGGCATCGACTGCAAACAAGGCGTCGAACTCTTCCCGCTCGCCCGCCGGTTCTCCGCGCTCGCCGACGACCCGAACACCGCGCTCGAACTCCTCGACGCGCTCGTCGACCACATGCAGGAGGTCTACCAACTCATCCGCGCCGAACAGCGCATCAGCGTCGGCGTCCCGGACGCGGAGATCGCCGCCGACATCTGGGACCTGCCCGCCGACCTGCGCCCGACCCCGGTCGTCGTCCTGGTCGACGAGGTCGCCGAACTCGCCCTGTACGCCTCCAAGGACGAGGAGAAGCGCCGCGACCGCATCGTCACCGCGCTCGTCCGCCTCGCCCAGCTCGGCCGCGCGGCCGGCATCTACCTGGAGATCTGCGGCCAACGCTTCGGCTCCGAACTCGGCAAGGGCATCACCATGCTCCGCGCCCAGCTCACCGGCCGCACCGCCCACCGCGTCAACGACGAGACCAGCGCCAACATGGCCTTCGGCGACATCTCCCCGGACGCCGTGATCGCCGCCATCCAGATCTCGCCCGACACCCCCGGCATCGCCGTGGCCGGTGATTCGACCGGCGGCTGGGCCCGCATCCGCGCCCCGCACACCTCGCTGCGCGACGCCGTGAACCTCTGCAACGCCCACGCCGACCGCACGCCGGACCTGCCCGCGCTCGCCGCCTTCCGGCCCGCCGTGCCCGCGCCCGCCCCGGCGCCCGTGTCGCTCACCAAGGCCGCCACAGTCACGGCCTGACTCTCCCTCGCTCCACGGTCGGCGCGACCGCCCCGCGCCACGCCCCTACCCCGCCCATGCCGAAAACAGGAGGCCAACTCATGGACGCCAACGAGGACTTCGCCCGCACCGCCGCCCTCCTCGGCGCACTCGACCTGTACGAGCGCCGCTACGAGACCGACGCCGCGTTCGTCGAGGTCATCGCCCCGGCACTGGCCCTGTCGCTCCCGATCGGGGTCCTGCCGCCCATGCCGTACGACGGCAACGACGACCCGGCGGAGGGCTGACCGGTGACGGCCCGCCCCACGCTCCGACCGGACGCCGTCCTGGTCCAGGCCGTCATCGCCGGAGCCCTCTCCTTCGCCCACCTCCACGACCTGGCCGCCGCTGCCGGACAAGACGGCTGGAAGGCCTGGGCCTACCCGGTCAGCGTCGACCTGCTCCTGGTCGCCGCCTGGCGTCGACTCCGGGCCGACCGGCGCTCCCGGCTGGCCTGGACCTGGTTCGCCGTCGCCCTGTTCGCCTCGCTCGGCGCCAACGTCGCCACCGCCGGACTCCTCGACGTCGACCACCCGCCCGCCTGGCTCCGCATCGGCGTCGCCGGATGGCCCGCGATCGCCTTCCTCGGAGGCACGCTCCTCGCCCACACGGCCACGGCCGCGCCCGCCGAGGACGAGCAGGAAGCGGTTCGGCCGGCACCCGAGCCCGAGCCGGAAATCGAGCGGCCGACGCCCCCGGCCCCGGAGCCCGTAGAGCCTCCGGCCGTCGAGGAAGCCCCGGCGCTCCCGGCCACCGCCACCGAGCCCGCGGCCCCACCGCCCGCCGACCCGGCCCCCGCCGTCCCGGCCGCCCTCGTCGCCCACGCCCGCAAGGTCGCCGACGACCACCGGACCCGTACCGGCGTCGCCATCGACCCCGACACCCTGCGCTCCCGCCTCGGCGTCCCGCCCCAGCTGGCCGACGCCATCGCCGCCCAACTCACCTGATCCGAAAGGAGAACCACCATGCCCGCCCGCGACCACTTCCACTCGGTGATGCAGATCGGCCCCGTCCAGGTCGGCACCCACCGCGACCGCCACGGCCGCACCAAGCACGCCGCCGTCTGCACCGCCGACCGCTGTGGCTGGTCCTCGGACTACTCCAGCCAGTCCGCCGCCCAGCTCGCCGCCCGCACCCACCGCTGCCGCGTCCGCTGAGGAGACCGCCATGGACGTCCCGCTCTGGTTCTTCGTCGCCTGCGTCGGCCTGGTCGGCATCAAGCTCATGCGCCCGCCCTGGTGGCTCGTCGCCCTCCTGCTCCTGGGCGGCTACCTCCTCGCCGACAGCGTCCTCGCCCCGGTCATCGACACCGCCGTCAAGTAACCGCCCACGGAAGGGAGTACGTCCCGATGCTGCGCCCCAAGGTCCCGTCCATGCCCGTCCCGACTGGCCAGGTCACCCCGCCCGCCGTCGTCGAGCCCACGGCGATCACGCAGTCTCAGCCCGCCCCGGTGGCGCCCCAGCCTCCGGCCTCGACCCGCCCCACGATCCAACTCACGCCCGGCGCCCTGATCACCCTCGTCGTCGGCGGCACGGGCGTCGTCCTGGTCCTCGGCACCGTCCTGGTCTCGCTGCTCCTGGCCGTCGCCATCACCGCCGGATCGACCGCCATCACCGCGCTCGTCATCCGCTCGCTCATGAACTCCGAGCACAAGCGCCGCTGACCGGCCCCCGGGCGGCCTGAAACCGCCAAGTCTCCACCGCCCGGGAGCCGTACCCAACCGATCCAAGAACCGGAAGGAACCCCCAGCATGACGCACCGCACCCGCCGCCCGTCCCGCATCTGCGCCGCCTGCGACGGCTTCGCCTCCGTCGCCATCACCCTCGGCGGCCGCGACCGGCACGGCCACCTGCGCACCATCACCGCCGACTGCGCGCCCTGCGACGGCACCGGCTTCGTCGTCCTCCGCACCCGCATCGCGCGGGAGGGCGCCCGTGCCTGACACGCTCCTCGACCCGACCACCCTCGGCGACCTGCTGAGGGTGGCTTCGGCCGCCGACTTCGACCGCTGGCAGGACCAGATCCAGCGCACCGGCGGCTGCTCCGACCCCATCCACCTCACCGGCTGGACCCTCACCAAGGACAAGACCACCGGCGAGACCCTGCACCACTACTCCACCGAGACCGAGCCGGGCGGCCGACTCCGCCTCGCCTGCGGCAACCGCCGCGCCTCCCGCTGCCCGTCCTGCGCCTTCACGTACGCGGGCGACACGTACCACCTGATCCGCGCGGGCCTGGCCGGAGACGACCGCCGCGACATCCCCTCCACGGTCCGCGACCACCCCCGCGTCTTCGCCACTCTCACCGCCCCGTCCTTCGGCCCGGTCCACAACCGCCCGGACTCCGGCACCTGCCGCTGCGGCACCCGCCACGCCACCGACGACCCCGCCCTCGGCACGGCCCTGGACCCGACTACGTACGACTACGCCGCCGCCGTCCTCTTCAACAACCACGCGGGCGACCTGTGGATGCGCTTCACAACCCGCCTGCGCCGCGAGATCGCCGCCCGCGCCGGAGTCACCCAGCGCGAACTCAAGGAGTCCGCCCGCCTCTCGTACGGCAAGGTCGCCGAGTTCCAGAAGCGCGGCGCCCTGCACTTCCACGCGGTGATCCGCATCGACGGCCCCGAAGGCCCGGAGACCCCGCCGCCATCCTGGGCCACGGTCACGCTCCTCGCCGACGCGATCCAGGCCGCCGCCGCGCACAGCTACACGTCGGTGTCGGTCCCGGCCTCCGAGGACGAACCGGCCCGCACCTTCCGCTGGGGCACCCAGCTCGACGTCCGCCCGGTCAAGGCTTTCGGCGACGGCTCCGACATCACCGAACAGGCCGTCGCCGCCTACGTCGCCAAATACGCCACCAAGGCCGCCGAGACCACCGGAACCCTCGACCGCCGCATCGGCGAACTCTCCGAACTCGACCGCCACCAGGTCCCCGACCACACCCGCCGCCTGATCGAGGCGTGCAAGCACCTGGACCCGCTGTACCCGGACCGCCGCCTCTGGGCCTGGGCTCACATGCTCGGCTTCCGGGGCCACTTCTCCTCCAAGTCCCGCCGCTACTCGACGACGCTCGGCGAACTCCGCCAGGCCCGCGCCGACTTCCGCGCCGCCCAGGAACGCGAAGCCCTCGGCAATCCCGACTACGAGCCGGACACCGTCCTGGTCCTGGCCGACTGGCAGTACGCGGGCCACGGCCACACCCCCGGCGAATCCGCCCTGGCCGCCACCATCGCCCGCGGCCTCCAACTCAACCGCGAGACAGCCCGCGAAGCCCTGGCCGACCTGACGCACGAGAAGGAGTGGTGACCATGCAGCACGCCTTGCCCGAGCGCTACCTGACACCGGTCGACGTCGCCGAGCTCCTGGCCGTCCCGGTCGAGACCGTCTACCAGTGGCGCCGCAAGCGCACCGGCCCGAAGGGGTTCCGCGTCGGCCGGCACCTTCGCTTCGACCCCGCCGACGTACGCGCCTGGGTCGAGTCGCAGATGGCGGTGGCTGCCTGATGGCTGGGCACGTCCAAGACCGTTGGTACCGGAGCGAGATCGGCCCGGACGGCAAGACCCGCAAGGTCAAGTCCGACCGTTATGGATCGGGCATGCGCTACCGAGCCCGCTACATCGGCCCGGACGGTACGGAGAAGTCCAAGAGCTTCCCGGACCGACAGAAGCGGCTCGCTGACCAGTGGCTGGCGCACACCGAAGCCGACATGGCACGCGGTCAGTACATCGACCCGCGAGCTGCGCGGATCACCTTCCAGCAGTACGCGGAGCGCTGGGTGGCCACACAGGGAGCCGACCCGAACACCCAGGCGTCGATGGAGTCGCAGCTCCGGCTGCACGCCTTCCCTCACCTGGGCGCGCGCCCTCTCGGCTCGTTCCAACCGGCCCACATCCGTGACTGGGTGCGGAAGCTCCAGGAGAACGGCGTCCGAGGTTCGTACGCCCGGACCATCTACTCCAACGTGCGCGCCGCCCTGTCCGCCGCTGTCGATGACGGGCACCTCCCCCGGAACCCGTGCGCCGCTCGCTCGGTCCGGCCGCCAACGGTCGACGCCAAGCGCGTCATCCCGTGGACCCCTGAGCGCGTCTTCGCCGTCCAGGCCGCCATGCCCGAGCGATACCAGTCGATGGTCGACCTCGGCGGTGGCTGCGGACTTCGACAAGGCGAGATCCTCGGCGTCGCCGTCGACGCGATCGACTTCGAGTCGGAGACCCTGCACGTCGTCCAGCAGCTCAAGCTCAGCCGCAGCAAGCCCGTATTCGCCCCTCCCAAAGGCGGCAAGCTCCGGGACACGCCGCTCCCCGGCCCCGTCGCCGACGCGCTGCGTGCCCACATGAAGGAGTTCCCGCCGGTCGAGATCACGCTGCCCTGGAAGGTCGCCGACGGGCCGCCCGTGACCAAGCGGCTGATCTTCACCGCTCCGCGCGGCGGGCACGTCTGGCGTACCTCGCTCAACGAAGAGGCGTGGAAACCGGCGCTGGCCGCTGCCGGAGTGATCCCCACACCCAAGCGGGGCGAGCCCTACGCGGAGTCACGCGAGAACGGCATGCACGCCCTGCGGCACTTCTACGCCTCGGTCCTCCTGGACGCCGGAGAGAGCATCAAGGCCGTCGCCGAGTACCTCGGGCACTCAGACCCCGGACTCACGCTCCGCGTGTACGCGCACCTGATGCCCTCCAGTCAGGAGAGGACCCGTAAAGCGGTCTCCTCCATCTTCAGCAGCACCTACCGCCACCGCCCACACACATCCTGACCAGGCAAAATATACAGTTTGTTTGGTTGCCGTGCTAGGCTCATCGACATTCAATTTTTGGAGAGCCTAGCTCGGCAAGTCGCAAGGCTGCACAACCAGCACCCACAGACATCTTTTGTACGGAACGGTTTCTCAGCCTGCGACCGAACAACTTTCAGAGTTGTTCGGTTCGGTTTCTTGGGCATCGAGCGAACAGATTCAAATTTTGTTCGGTACGGTTTCTCAACTTCACACCGAACAAAATCGAGGTTGATCGTGGGCCGACCGTCACGCGCTAGCGTCTACCAGGGCATGGACGAGGCGATCCGCGAGCTTCAGGACCGGTTCGGCGGCCTCCCCACCCCCACCGAAGCCGAGGACATCTGGTCCGATCTTTGGCACGAGGAAGCGCACAACAGCACCGCCCTGGAGGGCAACACGCTTGTCCGTCGCGAGGTGGCACAGCTCCTCGAGGACGGGAAGGCGGTCGGCGCCAAACCACTCCGTGACTACATGGAGGTACGGGGCTACGGCGACGCAGCCAAGTGGGTCTACGGCCAAGCCCTAGAACCCGGCGACTGGACCGACGGTTGCATCATCACCTTGCAAGAGGTGCGCAACATCCACCACGTCCTGATGACGCCAGTCTGGACTGTAGAGCCTCACCCCGACGCTTCCGACTTCGAAGGTCCCGGCAGCTTCAGGCAACACGAGATCGCGGCCTTCAGCGAGGGCATGAAGCCGCCCTCATGGACTGACGTAGACCATCTGATGCGGGACTGGGTCGCCGATGCCGACAAACTGCGGGCCACGAACGAGAGCGCCTCCCTCCCGGAAAAGGTGGCGCAGCTGCACAACCGGTTCGAGCAGATCCACCCGTTCCTAGACGGGAACGGCAGAACTGGCCGTCTCGTACTTAACTTGCTCCTTGGCCGCCTGGGCTACCCGCCCGCGATCATCTACAAGCGCGATCGGGACAAATACCTCAAGGCGATGCGCCGCGGCGACCGAGGGGAGTATGGCCCCCTCGCCGAGCTGATCGCACGAAGTGTGACGACCAACCTGTACCGCTTCGTCCTGCCAGCTGTAGCAGGACCCGTGAAGCTCGTCCCGTTGGCAGCTTTGGCAACAGAAGGCATCTCTGAGAACGCTCTCCGCGTGGCGGCAAGCCGCGGAAGACTGCGAGCGGTCAAGGCCGAGGATGGCTCTTGGCGCAGCAGCCGCAAATGGCTTGAGCAGTACGAGGAGTCCAAGTACCAACGCGCCGATAAAGGGTAGAGCTAGCTACCCACGGCCCATAGACGGCCCAAGGGCACAACAAAGACCCCCTACCAGCGGGAAAACCGCAGGTAGGGGGCTTCTTCGTAGGCTCTTACTTCTTCTTGCCCTGGTTCTTGACCGCCTCGATGGCCGCCCTGGCCGCGTCGGGGTCCAGGTAGGTGCCGCCGGCCTTGACCGGCTTGAAGTCCGCGTCCAGCTCGTAGGCGAGCGGGATGCCGGTCGGGATGTTCAGGCCCGCGATGTCGGCGTCGGAGATGCCGTCGAGGTGCTTGACCAGGGCGCGGAGGCTGTTCCCGTGGGCCGCGACCAGGACCGTCTTCCCGGTGAGCAGGTCCGGGACGATGCCGTCGAACCAGTACGGCAGCATGCGCGTGACGACGTCCTTGAGGCACTCCGTCTGCGGGCGCAGCTCCGGCGGGAGCGTCGCGTAGCGGGGGTCCTCGAACTGGGAGTACTCGGCGTCGCGGTCCAGGGGCGGCGGCGGGGTGTCGTACGAGCGGCGCCACAGCATGAACTGCTCCTCGCCGAACTCGGCGAGGGTCTGCGCCTTGTCCTTGCCCTGGAGGGCGCCGTAGTGGCGCTCGTTCAGGCGCCAGCTGCGGTGGACCGGGATCCAGTGGCGGTCCGCGGACTCCAGCGACAGCTGGGCCGTGCGGATCGCGCGCTTCTGGAGCGACGTGTGGACGACGTCGGGGAGCAGGCCGGCGTCCTTGAGCAGCTCACCGCCGCGGACCGCCTCCTTCTCGCCCTTCTCGTTCAGGTTGACGTCCACCCATCCGGTGAACAGGTTCTTCGCGTTCCACTCGCTCTCGCCGTGGCGGAGGAGGATCAGCTTGTACGGTGCGTCGGCCATGGGGGCGAGCCTAATCGACCCGTCCGGCGCCCGCCGATTGACGGTCCCCGTCAATTGAGTGGCCCGTACGAATACCCGGCACGTAAGTTACGTAAACCTGCTGCACTGCTTACTTACGCCCCGGGGGATGCACCCATGTCAGTCGCCTCGCTCAGACGTGCCGCCCAGGAGTCCGTCTCCGGGCTGCCGCGCGAATTCTGGTGGCTGTGGACCAGCACCCTCGTCAACCGGCTCGGGAACTTCGTTCTTACGTTCCTCGCGCTGTACCTGACCGCCTCGCGCGGGTTCTCGGCCGCGTACGCCGGGCTCGTCGCCTCGCTGATCGGGCTCGGCGGGGTCATCGCGTCCGTACTCGGCGGGGTGCTCGCCGACCGGCTCGGGCGGCGGCCGACGCTGCTCGGCGCGCAGCTCGCCACCTCGGCGACGGTCGCCGCGCTCGCCTTCGTGCGCGACCCGGCGTGGATCGCGGTCACCGGCTTCGCCCTCGGTCTCGCGTCGAACGCCTCGCGGCCCGCGATCCAGGCGATGATGGCCGACATCGTGCGCCCCGAGGACCGGGTGCGGGCGTTCTCGCTCAACTACTGGGCGATCAACCTGGGGTTCGCCGTCTCGTCGGTGTACGCCGGCTTCCTCGTCGCGCAGAGCTACACGCTCGGGTTTCTCGTCGAGGCGGCCATGACGCTCGCCTGCGCCTGCGTCGTCTTCGTGAAGGTGAAGGAGTCGCGGCCGACGAGCACGGTGGTGCCCGGCGCGCCGTCCAGCCCGGTGGTCACCATGGGGACCGTGCTGCGCGACGGCCGCTTCATGCTGATGGTGGGTCTTTCGTTTCTGGTCGCGGTCGTGTTCACGCAGAGTTCGGTCGGGCTGCCGATCGTCATGGGCGAGAACGGGCTCAGCAGTTCGGACGTCGGGCTCGTCGCCGGCGTGAACGGGCTCGTGATCGTCGCGCTGCAGATCCCGCTGACCCGGTTCATCGAACGCCGCGACCCCGGCCGCCTGTTGACCGTCTCCTCGCTCCTGATCGGCTACGGCTTCGCGCTCACCGCCATCGCCGGATCGCTCGCCGCGTACGCGCTCACGGTCGTGGTGTGGACGCTCGGCGAGATGATCAACGCGCCTACGCAGTCGGGGCTCGTGGCCCGGCTCTCCCCCGCCGAGGGGCGCGGCCGCTACCAGGGCGTCTACACCATGTCGTGGTCGGCGGCGGCCCTCGTGGCCCCGCTCGCGGGCGGCTGGGTGATCGACTCGGCGGGCGCCGGGTGGCTGTGGGCGGGATGCGCGGCCCTCGGCACGGTGACGGCGATCGGCTACTGGGTGTTGATGCGCGAGCTGTCGGACACGGAGCCTTCGGTGCCCGTCGCCGCGGCTCCCGTGGCGGCTCCCGTCGAGGCCGGGAACAGCCCGGCTTGACCGGGCAGTTCGGCGGGTACGTGACCGTACATGGCCGAACCCCCTAGGACCTCCTCCAGAACTGACGAACCGCCCAGAACGCTGGTGGGCGGCGTCGAGGTCGACGTCCCCAACAGCATCCCGGCGATTCGCGCCGCGCTCGAACCGAACCGTCGGCACGAGTTCGACAAGGCGATCAACGCGGCGGGCGTCGGCGAGATCCACGCCGTCATGCGGCACTGGATGCTGGAGGCGGTTCCGGACCCGGAGGCCGACGCGATCCTGGCCAGGCTCGCCCACGACGAGGCGGAGAGGCGGGGCCCGGCGTGAGCCGCAGACGCAGGCGCGCCGCCTGCCGCGTCGCCTACGCACCGCCCGCCGACGACACGCTCGCCAAGATGGCCAACCCGGACGCCTTCCGCGACGAGATGGCCCGCACGCTCTCCCACGACCCCTACGGCCACGGTTCCACCACGGTCTCCGGAGAGCGCGACCGCCGCGAGGCGACGGTCGGCGGGGCGATAGTCCTCTATTACGTCTCCGGGTCGGTGCTGACCGTGACGGTGGTGCGGATGGTGGCGCTCAACTAGCGCGCAACCAGCGCTCAACCAGCAAGCAGCTGGCCCACCAGGTGGACTACTTGGCGGGTCGCTGGGTCAGATGCGTGAACGCGTCCAGGTTGCGCGTCGACTCGCCGCGCGACACCCGCCACTCGTACTCCTTGCGGATCGCGCTCGCGAAGCCCAGTTCGAGGAGCGTGTTGAAGGAGCCGTCCGCCGCTTCCAGCACCGAGCCGAGGAGCCGGTCCAGTTCGTCGGGGGTGACGGCGGCGAGCGGTAGCTTCCCGGTGAGGTAGATGTCGCCGAGCTGGTCGACCGCGTAACTCACGCCGTACAGGCGCAGATTGCGCTCCAGGAGCCACCGGTGCACCCCGGCCTCGTTCTCGTCCGGGTGGCGGATCACGAAGGCGTTGAGCGAGAGGCTGTGCCGGCCGGCGCGCAGGGACAGCGTCGTCGAGAGCTTGCGGGTGCCGGGCAGCTTCACGACGTACGAGCCCGGCTCCGGGCTCTCCCACTCCAGCTCGGCGTCCTTCAACGTGGACTCGATGACGTCGTGTGCCGGTCGCTGGTGTCCTTCGTCAGCCATGGTGCGAGGGTATGTGATGGCGCCGCGCCTGCATCGCCGCCGTGTAGACGTCCGCCGTGGCGGAGGCCGCCGTGTCCCAGCCGAAGGAGAGGGCGTGGCGGGCGGCCGCGTTGCCCATGGTGTCGACCAGGTGGGGGTGGTCGGCGAAGTCGCGGAGCACGCGCGCGTAGTGGGCCGGTTCGTGGCCGTCGACAAGGAAGCCGGTCTTTTCGTCGCGCACGGCTACGGGGAGGCCGCCCACGGACGCGGCGATCACCGGCGTACCGGCGGCCTGGGCCTCTATGGCGACGAGTCCGAAGGACTCGTTGTAGGAGGGCATGACGAGGACGGACGCGGCGCGGAACCAGTCCGCGAGCGCCTCCTGGCCAACCGGCGGCTGGAAGCGGACGACGTCCGCGACGCCGAGCTTCGCGGCGAGCTTCTGGAGCGCCGCCGGCTTGGCGAGGCCGCTGCCGCTGGGGCCTCCGACCACCGGGACGACCATGCGGGAGCGGAGTTCCGGGCGCTCGTCGAGGAGGACGGCGACCGCCTTCAGGAGGATGTCGGGCGCCTTCAGGGGCTGGATGCGGCCCGCGAAGAGGGGGATCAGGGCGTCCTGCGGCAGGCCGAGGCGGGCGCGAGCGGCGGCCCTGCCGTCGGCGGGGCGGAAGCGGTCCAGGTTCACGCCGGGGTGCACCACCGCGACGCTCCCGGGGTCCGCCTCGTAGTAGCGGACCAGCTCGTCGGCCTCCTCCGCCGTGTTCGCGATGAGGCGGTCGGCGGCGCGCACGATCTGGGTCTCGCCGATGACGCGGGCGGCCGGCTCGGGGGTGTCGCCCTCGGCGAGCGACGCGTTCTTGACCTTGGCCATGGTGTGCATGGCGTGCACGAGGGGCGCGCCCCAGCGCTCGGCGGCCAGCCAGCCGACCTGCCCGGACAGCCAGTAGTGCGAGTGGACGAGGTCGTAATAGCCGGGGCGGTGACCCGCCCACGCCTGCATGACTCCGTGGGTGAAGGCACAGAGCTGGGCGGGCAGGTCCTCCTTGGCGAGGCCTTCGTAGGGGCCCGCGTCCACATGTCGTACGAGGACGCCCGGCGCGAGCTCGACCTCCGGCGGCAGGCCCCCGGAGGTGGCGCGGGTGAAGATCTCGACCTCGATGTTGATCGCCGCGAGCCGCTTGGCGAGCTCGACTATGTAGACGTTCATGCCGCCCGCGTCGCCCGTTCCGGGCTGGTGGAGGGGCGAGGTGTGCACGCTGAGCATCGCGACGCGGCGGGGGCGGCGATGCGCACCGGGGAACCGCAGCAGGGCCGGAGCAGCCCCGGAGCGGCGGAACCTGGTCACGTACTGGCTCACGTGGCGGGCCCTCCTTGGTGGGCGGACTGCGGGCACGACGACCGGAGGGCACAGGCCCTCTTCCAAGGCGGCAACGCCGGAGTCGGCTGCTCCATTTCCACTTTGCCGAATCATTACCGTACGGGTCTCAACCAAAGCCGCGCCGGGCGCAGCACATACCCTCTTGAGCATGAGCCCGCGCCCCTCCTCCCGCCCCGTGGGAACCGTGACGCGAGGCACCACCAACCCCAATCGACTCCGCCGCATGGACCGCTGGATCGCGGCCGTGCACGGCGCCGCGCTGCGCCGCGCCGACGACCCGGTGGCGGTCGACCTCGGCTACGGCGCGGCGCCCTGGACCGCGGTGGAACTCCTGACCCGGCTGCGCGGGGCGGCGCCGCACGCGCGCGTGGTGGGCATCGAGATCGAACCGGCGCGGGTCGCCGCCGCGAAGCCGTACGAGCGCGACGGGCTCACGTTCCGGCACGGCGGCTTCGAGCTGCCACTGAGTACTCCCCCGGTCCTGATCCGCGCCGCGAACGTGCTGCGCCAGTACGACGAGGAGCAGGTCGCCGCGGTGTGGCAGCGGCTGTGCGGGCGGCTCGCGCCGGACGGCCTTCTCGTGGAGGGCACGTGCGACGAGATCGGGCGCCGGCACGTGTGGGTGGCGCTCGACCCCGAGGGCCCGCGGACCGTGACGTTCGCGACCCGGATCGGTTCCTTGGACACCCCGTCCGACCTGGCCGAACGTCTACCCAAGGCGCTGATCCACCGCAATGTCCCCGGTGAGCCGGTGCACGCCTTCCTGCGCGATTTCGACCGGGCGTGGGCCTCGGCCGCGCCCTATGCCTCGTACGGTGCGCGGCAGCGCTGGATCCGGGCGGTGCGGGAGCTGTCGGCGGACTGGCCGGTGGTGGACAGGGCGGGGCGCTGGCGGCAGGGTGAAGTGACCGTGGCGTGGGGGGCGTTGGCGCCGCGGCGGGTTTCGACGGGCGGCTGAGACGCGGCGGAAGTCGAGGGAACGATCTCGGGACCTCGTTCGTCGAACCGTGCGGGGCAGTTGCCGCACCGCGCCGGGGTCTGTCGGTTTCGAGGCGCGCATGGCACCATCCCCGGAGCGCTCGACTTACTGACGGTCCATCAGGTTTGTCTCGGCTGTGGGGGCGGAAGCGGATGAGCAAGCGGAGCACGACGACGGTGGCGGCTCTGGCGCTGGTGTGCGCCGTGACCGTACTGGCGCCGACGGGACTGGCGTACGCGGAGCCGTCCCCCTCTCCATCCTCCCCATCGCCGTCAAGTTCCCCCGGGGTCAAGGACCTTGAGTCGGTCCGCAAGAAGATCGACAAGCTGTACCACCAGGCCGCGGTCGCCACCGACGAGTACAACGCGGCGGAGGAGAAGGCGGCCGACCAGTCCGACCAGATCGTGAAGCTGGCCCGGAAGATCGCCGCGGGCCAGCAGAAGCTCGACGGCCTCAAGGGCCGGGCGGGCGCGGCGGCCCGGGAGCAGTACCGCACCGGCGGGATCTCCCAGGAGACGCAGTTCATGCTCGCCGGCGACCCGAGCCGCTTCCTCGACAACGCGGGCCGCGCCTACCAGGGGCAGCAGGCCACGCGGAACCTGATGTCCCGCCTCACCAAGGCCCAGGACACCCTGCAGGCGTACGCGGACGAAGCCTCCGCCAAGTGGAAGGCGCTGGACGAGGGGCGCAAGAAGAAGGCCGCCGCGAAGGAGCGGATCGAGAAGCAGATCAAGGCGGCGCAGAAGATCGAGGACAAGCTCGCCAAGAAGGAGCGCGAGCAGCTGCGGCAGCTGGAGGAGGCGGCCGAGCAGAAGGCGCAGACGGAATGGCTCTCCTCGGGCGTCCTGAAGGAGATCGACGGCAAGGCGTCGGCCCCCGGCAAGAAGGCCGTGCGCTACGCCTCGGAGCAGCTGGGCAAACCGTACGTGTGGGGCGCCGAGGGCCCGAAGTCGTTCGACTGCTCGGGCCTGACCTCGCAGGCGTGGGCGTCGGCGAAGCGGCCGATTCCGCGCACGTCGCAAGAGCAGTGGAAGCAGCTGAAGCACATCGCCATCAAGGACATGCGACCCGGCGACCTGATCATTTACCACGACGACGCCAGCCATGTCGGGATGTACATAGGCAAGGGCGCGATCATCCACGCACCCCGCCCGGGGCGGAACGTGACGGTCGCGGGCGCGGGCTCCATGGCGATGCTCGGGGTGGTCAGGCCCGACGCCTGAGGCCCGGGTGACCGGATGCCGGACATGGGCCCCGACGGGTGATGTGCCCCACGTGACCCATGGCACGCGGAGCGCCGCGGTTGCGGCCCACCGGCGTGACGTTCGTCATCCTCGGCCCGTCCGACCAGGGACGGAACCCACCCAATTCCGGTGCGGGGAGCGGCATATGACGCCGGCCCCTTGCCGCTCACCATTCCGTTCGGGCGTCGGCTACCGCTAAGGTCCCCGTCGGTGGTGCGAGGACCTTCGTCCCACCGTGCCCTCGGGGGGAGGGAAGGAACCGAAGCGATGCCCGTACCCGTACCGCGGCAGAGAGCCATCCCGGCCGTGGAAAGTGGTCAGGCTCAGGACGCGCACACCACGACCGACACGTACGACCTGCGAGGCGAGCGGCCGATCACCCACCGCCCCGCCGCCAACGACGTACAGCTCGATGCCAACGACATACAGAACGACCCGCAGAGCGCCGAGCGCGGCCGGGAGGCACCGGCCGAGGACCCCGCTCACGAGTCGGCACCCGCCGAGCGTGACGCCACCGGTCTGACGATCCTGGTCATAGAGGACGACCCGGCGGGCTCCCTCAGCATCCCCGAGATGCCCGACGCCGTGGGCAAGCCGATCCGCGTGCGCACCGCGCGCAACCTCACCGAGGCCGAGCGGCTGCTCACCGACGACGTCAGCTGCGTCCTGCTGGACCTCGCGCTGCCCGGCGCGAAGGCGGACAGGACGACGCCTGACAAGGCGAAGCCGGACGGGACTGCGCCGGAACACCACGACGAGCTGGGCACGCTGCGACACCTGCTGCGCCTCGCCCCGCGCCGGGCCGTGCTCGCCCTGACCACGTCGGGCGACGCCGAGCGCGGCGCGGAGGCGGTCCGGGTGGGCGCGCAGGACTACCTGATGCGCGACGAGCTGGACTCCCGGCTGCTCGGCCGGGCCATCCGGTACGCGGTCGAGCGCAAGCGCGCCGACATCGCGCAGCAGGGGCTCACCGAGTCCCGGCTCCGCGCGCAGGAGAACGCCCGCCTGGAGCGCGGCCTGCTGCCGAAGCCGCTGCTCGACGGTTCACCGCTGCGCTTCGCCGCCCGCTACCGTCCGGGCCGCTCGCGCGCGCTGCTCGGCGGCGACTTCTACGACACGGTGCGCACGCCCGACGGCACGGTCCATGCGATGATCGGCGACGTCTGCGGGCACGGCCCCGACGAGGCGGCGCTCGGCGTCGAACTGCGGATCGCCTGGCGGACGTTGACGTTCGCGGGCCTGTGCGGCGACGAGCTCCTCTCCACCCTCCAGCAGGTCCTGGAGCACGAGCGCGCGGACGACGAGATCTTCGCGACGCTGTGCACGGTCGACATCTCGCCGGACAGCCGGCGCGCGGGCCTGTGCCTGGCGGGCCACCCGGCACCGCTGATAGCGACCCCCGGCCGCCCCGCGGGCCTGCTCCCGTACGAGAACAACGGGCCGGCCCTCGGGCTGCTGCCGAAGGCGCGGTGGCCGCGCATGCAGGTCGAGTTGGGGCCTTCGTGGAGCCTGATGCTCTACACGGACGGCCTGATCGAGGGCCGGATCGGCCAGGGCAGGCAGCGACTCGGCCAGGAGGGCATGGTGGAGATGATCCGCCGTCAGCGCGCGCAGGGCCTGACCGGCGAGGCGCTGCTCGAGGCCGCGATGAACGAGGTGCGCGACCTCAACGGGGGCGATCTGACGGACGACGTGGCGGTACTGCTGCTCGACCGGTGAGGTCCGGGCTCAGCGGCCGCCGTGAGGTCCGGGCTCAGCGGCCGCCGTTGTACGGGCCGTACGGTCCGTCGCTGCTGGAGCCGCGGCGCTTGCTGCCCCCGCCACCACCGCCGATCTGCTTGACGGCGGGCCGCACGTCCACCATGTACACGATGGTCGCGACGAGCCCGATGATCGGCAGGAACGACAGGATCGGGAACAGCAGGTTCACGACGAACGCGATCCCGAGGATGATCAGCCAGAACGGCTTGGTCTTCTTGTCCGCCGCACGGTAGGCGTCCTCGCGCCGCACTGCGGCGTCGATGAACGCGAAGCCGCTGAAGATGATCAGCGCCGTGCTCAGCAGCCACATCACACTGGCGAACCCCTGCATCAGCACAACGCCACCACCAGAATCGTCTTCTTGAACAGTTCTTGAAGGACCTGACCGCCACGGTACCCGCACAACGGGCCGGACACTCCACAAGTGCCCGGCCCGTCGGCGTGGCCGCTACTTGGCAGGCGGCGTGGTGCCGGAGCCGGTCTTCTTGGCCGCGGGGGCCGTCTTCTTCGGCGCGGTGGTCTTCTTGGCCGCGGTGGTCTTCTTGGCGGTACCCGGCTTGTCCGCGTCGGCGGCCGAGGCGTCCTTGACGTCGGCGGCCTCCTTCGCCTCCGGCTCGGGCTCGGGCTCGACGGCCTCGGCGAGCTCGACGATCTCGTCGGCAGCCTCACCGCGCCACGTCTTCACGGCCTCCTCGCCGTGCTCGGCGACCTTCTCGTACGTCTCGCGCGCCTTGACGGCGGCCTCGGCCGCGTAGCCGACGCCGCGCAGCGCGAACTCCTGGGCGCTCTCGCCGAACTTCTTCAGATCGGTGTCGAGGCCCGCGACCAGCTCGTTCACCTTCGCCGTGAGGGTGGCCTGCGCCTCCTTGGCGCGGGTGGTCGCCTTCTCCTGCACATCCTTCGGGTCGGTCTGCCGCACGGATTCGAAGCGGGCGGGCGCCTCGCTCCGCAGCTGCTCGACGATCCCCGGCACCTTCTTGGCCTGCTGGTACGCCAGCTCGGCGGTGCCGGCGGCGAAGTAGAGCGGGGTCGGGTCGGTGAGGGTCTTGCGCAGGTCGTCCTTGATGGCCATGGCGTGGTCCTCCCGGATCACATCAACTGCTGCTTGAGGGCTCGGCATCGCCCTGCTCGTGCTCGTCGTCGCCTTGCTCGCCGTGTTCGCCGTCCGCGCCGCTTCCGTTCTCGTGCCGGAAGGCGTCGTAGATCTGCAACAGCACCTGCTTCTGACGCTCGTTGAGCGAGGGGTCGGCGAGGATGACGGCGCGCGTCTCCACCTCGGTCCGCTCCCGCTCGGCGTCGAGAATGCCGGCGTGCACGTACAACGTCTCCGCGGAGATCCGCAGCGCCTTGGCGACCTGCTGCAGAACCTCCGCGCTCGGCTTTCGCAACCCGCGCTCGATCTGACTCAGGTACGGGTTGGACACCCCGGCGGCGTCGGCGAGCTGACGGAGCGACAACTGCGCGTTGCGACGCTGCTCGCGCAGATATTCGCCGAGACTTCCGACGTTGAGCGATGCCATACCCCGATGGTGCCGCACCCACGCTAACTTTTGCAAGCACCCGCTTGCAAAAGTGTCCCACCCAACACCGGACCCGCCACGAAATCAGTGCGACGGCGCCCCCACCGGTCACCCGAAATACCGCCCGATCCCCTCCCCCAGCTGCCGGAAGCCCAGCTCGGCGGTGCTCACGGCTGTCGCCTCCAGCTCGTCGGCGGACTCACCGGCCACGATCCGCCGTGCGTTCCCCTCGGCGAGGATCCGCTGCGTGGCGACGATCTGCCCGGCCGCGATCCGCGCCTGCACCGCCGTCCCGCCGAGCGCCTGTGCGAGTGCCCGCTCGGACCGCTCCTGGTACCCGTACAGTCGCGCCACCAACTGCGGTGTCCCGTACAGCAGTCGCTGATACGCGAGCACCGCCGGGTGATCGCACAGGCCGGTGACCGGGTCGCGGCGCCGCAGCCCCTCCAGGAAATGCCACCGCAGCGCGGCCAGCGGCGACTCCCCCTCGCCCCGCCCCGCGACCACTCTCGCCGCCTCGTCCTCGTGGTCCGCGAACTGGTGCAGCACCAGGTCCTCTTTGGACGCGAAGTACCGGAACAACGTCGGCTTCGACACCTCGGCCGCGGCCGCGACCTCGGCCACGGACACGTTGTCGTACCCCTTCTCCATGAAGAGTCGAACGGCGGTCTCGGAGAGGGTCTGCCGGGTGCGCTGCTTCTTGCGTTCGCGGAGGCCGGGGGTGCGGGCGGTCATGGGGAGGAGGGTACGCACCGCCGTCGGGCCGAGGAGTCACGACCGGTTCGCTTCACTCCATGGCGGGGGCGCCGCAAGCTCCCACAGCCCGTCGAAGTGCGCGGCCCAAGTGTCGACCCCGTGCCCCGCCGCCGACCCGTCCCGTCGTCGAGCCACCTCCACCAATGAGGTGTTCGCTCCCTCCGGATCGTAATAGTCCTTGCCTCCCATGGGCCGGGTCGTTCGCACGTCACAGAGACCGTGCAGGACCGTCTCGCCGTTGAGGATCACGAGTTTGTCGCGGGGGAAGCCTTGAAACACGCGGTATTCGCAGGACAGAGCGCTTTCTGGCAGGCGCCCTCGCAAGCGCAAACTGTCCACCGCGCAGTTGAGCATCGCCTCGAAATCACTCGCCTTGTCGACGAGCCTTCGCCGGTACCGCTCATCGTCGACCGGCCTGCGGGCCTCGCCGACGAGTGAGGGGACCACCATGGGCCTGCTGAAATCCGGTATCAGAAGCCGGATGCTGATGCTCTCCACGGCATGGCCGCCGTCCAGCAGGCGACGCAAGCCTTGGTCGATACCCCTCACGAGGGTCTCCCCCGTGTAACCGAGGAACCGGATCTCCACCTCACGCGCCGAGAAGGCGGCGTCGACTCGCACCTTGAGTTCGTCCGACGACACCGTGATACGTGGAACGGGGCGCCGATCGACCGCCTCTCTCAGGTCCACGATCGCCTCATACAGTAGAAGAGCGACCACGCTGAGCAGCGAACCACCCAGAAGCGCCCGCCCTTCCAAGAAATCCGCGAACGGCTTGACGAAACTCGCCGCAAGTCCGGTGAGGAAGACGGCCACCAGCGCGGCACGCACGACCACTGGACGAAACCTCGCCGTGAAGGATCTCTGTTCCCCTGTTCCGGAACTCCTGCTTGAACCGCCCCCGCCTCGAGTCATACAGCGATGGTCATCCCGGCTGCCAGTACCTTCAACCCCGCTTCCTCTAGAGGTAGTTGCGCTGCCCCTTCGATCCGGACAGCCAGCCCGCGAGCACTCCCGCAACCTTCTGGGCCGAAGGAACGTCGGTGAGCCCCAGAGGTTCCGCGGCAGCCCCCAGAACGGCGCTCACCTTGCGCGCGGACCTGGCCAGCGTTTCCGAACCCATGGCGTGCCCGTGCGGCACGGCATCGAGGCGAAGGCCCGCACGGATGACGTCAGTGAAGACGGACTGGGCCCTCTTGTATCCCAGCAGCTTGGGCAGATCTTCCTCGAGCCCTCTGGAGCTGTGGGGACGGACTCGCTCCACACTCGACCGCCACCATGTGATGACCTCACGCTCCTGCTTCGCCGGATAGCGCATCAAGTACAGATGGGTGGCCAGGTCATAGATCGGATCACCGAACATCGCCAACTCCCAGTCGATGAACCAGAGTTTGCCGAGGCTGTCGACAATGAGGTTCTCCCGGTGCAGGTCCGCGTGCAGCAGGGAGAAGGGGCGTTCCTGCGTGCCCTGCACCAGCTTGTGCAACGAGTCGAACGACTCCTCACCCACCCCCAGAGCCTCGAACAGGTCGCCGAACGCGTCCTGATGAGATGCGTAGACGTCCTCCTGCACGAAGCGAACAAGGCGCTGAAGGAAGACCTCCGTGTCACCGTCCACGACACCCTTATCCCCGTCGCATCTGCGCTCGATGGGCAGGTCCTGCGGCCGGATGGCCGACAGCTCCTGGAAAAGGACCATGAGGTCCGCGACCAAACGATGAGGCACAGCCGTCCCGGCCGCATACAGATTTCCCAGCGTTCTTCCTTCGACAAAACGCTGCAGCCGGATGTCATCGACCTTGATGAGGCCCGGGATTCGCGTGACACGCGACGCCAGCGCCTCGATGAGTTCCTCTTCGGACATGAAACACCGCCGGTCGAACCAGAAGAGGCCTTCCCGCGGCTCCCTGCATTTCCACCTTCCCTGCCCCTCGCCGGCGGGAGGGCGGTTCAGCGGCAACACATACGTCTCATGATGGAAACCCTTGAGCGGTCCCTCGATCGCCTGCTCATCAGAGCTCAGTTCCAGAGCCTTCCGCATGCCCCGCGTGGGCGCAGTTCGTACCATCGTTCGCACTCTCTCCGCAGGGCTGTGATCCGGCCGCTCGGGCAGGCAGCAAATTACTCCTCATCGTCAACGCCCCGCAGCCACTCGGGTCACTGATGTGCTGGCCGACGTATGCCGTCTGGTCCACACTTGCCAGATGAGCGATGCAAGTGGCGTTTCCGAGAGGGACGCACTGCGCACGGCGCTACGGCGGGCCGATGGCGTGATTTTCGACTTCGACGGCCCCGTGTGCCGGCTCTTCCCGCAGGGCACTGCCCCGCAGACCGCAGCCATCAAAGCGGCTGTCTGGGGGGATACCGACCGACTGCCACCACCGCTCGCGAAGGTCACCGACACGCACGACCTCCTGAAGGAACTGCGTGGCGCGTCATCTGATGTCGTCAGACGGGTGACCGACATGGTCACCAAGTTCGAGACGGAAGCGGTCGGCTCCGCGTCGGCGACGCCACATATCGGCGCTTTGGTTGCCCATCTGGTCGCAGCGGACAAGAACTTGGCTATCGCCAGCAACAACGCCAGAGAGCCGATTCTCGAGTTTCTCGGAGAACACGGGATGAGAGCCGCCTTTGGCACGGCCGTGTGCGGCCGGGACCCCCTCGACATCAGCAAGATGAAACCCGCTCCCGACACTCTCCTGGATGCGGCACAGAAACTCGGCCTGCCCGCTTCGCGGTGCCTTCTCGTAGGCGACAAGGCATCGGACTTTCAGGCTGCTCAAGCGGCTTGCATGACGTTCGTCGGGTGCACCGAGGACCGTGAGGAACTCAAGCAGATGACTACGCAGGGGGCCCGCCTGGTGTTCACTTCGCTGGAACCGGTGCTCGCTGCCGTGACCAGCGACGACTTCAGTACGCCAAGCGTTCCCACACCGAGTCGAACCACGACTCCCAGCTCTTCATGAAGACCGACCCGCGCGAGTCCAGGTTTTCATTCTTGACGTAGTGCGTGAGCTGGGCGCCGAGGCCGAACACGTCGAGGGCCTGGACCGTCACCTCGTCGTCGAGGACGATCGGCCGCTCGATGACCTCGTACGGGCCGTGCAGCGCCTGCTCGCCACCGACCAGGTACAGCTTCGACGTCGGCGTGAGCATCACATGCCGGATCTCGATGCTCGCGGACTCCACGAGCCCCTCGGCCTCCAACTGCCGCAGCTCCACCTGTATCGACGAGCTGTGCCGGCGCGTGATCCCCAGCAGCCGTTCCTTCAACGCGGCGGTCAGCTGCCCGTCAGGATCGTCCAAGGCTCGCGGATACGGCAGATCGAGTGACTCGTCGGGCAGCAGCATTCGGATGGCGATGCTCCGGGGCCCCACTTCCCCGAGCCTGATCCGCTCGATCTGACCCTTCACCTGCATGTCGAGGGACTCCGACGTCAGCGTGCACACGTCGAGCACGACCTCGGGGTTCGCGAACGCCTCGTCGAAGAACCCGCGCAGCGTCACCCGGCCCTCTATTGCCTCCCGCGCCGTGTACGACTGGGCCTTCTGAGCGCGTACGACACGGGTGCCGCTGCCCTGCTTCGACTCGATCCAGCCCTCTTCGCGCAACTGGCCGAGGGCGCGCTGCACCGTGTCCCGCGCGACCTCGAACTCCTCGGCCAGCGCCCTCTGGGGCGGCAACGGGGAACCGAGCGGATAGAAGCCTCCGGCCATGCGGGTTCGCAGCTCCTCCACGACACGGAAGACCTCTTTTCCACCGCTCGCCCCGATATGGCTACCGGTCACCATGGGTAGTTACCTCCGTCGGCCGGGCGGCACACTCAGGTCTGACGACGCCTCGCCACGTGCTCCCAGAGCCCGTCGAACATCGCCTGTTCGCCGTCCACGAAGGCGGCCTGGTCCGGGCCGTTCGCGCGGCCGAAAGCGAGCATGCCGGTTTCGAAGCCCGCCACGTCCACGAGCTCCACCGTGTCCGCCCCCTCGTAGTCGTCGATCTCCCGCTCGAACCGGGCCGGGACGTAGTGTCCGACCAGTACCTCCTGCCGGTTGAGGAGGTAGACCTTCCGGGTCGGGACGCCGGAGACGAAGCGGTACTCGAAGCTCGCGTCGATGTCGAGGTCGCGCAGGCCCATGAAGGCCTTGTCCAGCACCATGCGCTGCGAGGTCCACTGGACGCGGCCGCGGCGCCTGACCGCCTCGTCGAGTTTGTCGTCGTGGCCCCAGCCGGCCGCGGGCGCGGGGTAGTCGACGTCCTCACCCAGTCTCGGCACCACCATCCGGACCCGTACGGACTTCGGTCGCAGTGCCCCTTCGTAGACCTTCCGCAGCGGCTCTCCGAGGGCTGTCACCAGGGTTTCTCCGGTGAGGCTGGCCACGTCCACGTAGACGTGCGGGGCCTCGAAGGCAGCCACCAGGCGTGGGCCCAGGATGCTGCGGGCGGTCTGCGCGCCGGGCAGGAGCGCGCGCTCGGGGCGGGACACCGTGGGCGGGCTGCCCTTGCCCGTGTTCGTCAAGAGGCCGTCCGAGCGGAGCAGTTGCAGCGCGTTGCGGACCGTTCCCCGCTCCACATCGAACTCACGGGCGAGCGCGGCCTGTGTTGGCAGACGGGCGCCCGAGGTGAGTTCGCCGTCGTAGATGCGCTTGCGCAGCGTGTCGGCGATCTCTTCGGCGGCGGGTCTGGGAGCGAGTCCGGGGGCGGGCTCTGTATTCGCGTTCGCCACGGCGATCTCCCCTCACCCCCCGACCAAGTCCTCACAACTCTACGGCAGTTGGCTGCCAACTCCACCCGGTTTGCCGCAGGGGTTGGGGGAATCGCAGGTCAGCCGTGGCCCCGCAGGATGTCGATGATCGGCTCCAGGGTCGCGGTCACCTGCCGGGCCCCCGCATCCCGCAGGACGTGCTCCTTGCGGGAATGTCGCGCGTAGCCGAGAAATGCGACACCGGCCTGACGTGCGGCGGTCAGGTCCGTCGCCGCGTCGCCGATCATCAGGGTCGTCCCGGGCGCCGCGCCCATCGCCGACATGGCGCGGGTCAGGCAGTACGGGTCCGGTTTGAGGAGGGCCAGGTTCCGGGTGCGGCCATAGATGTGCGGTTCGAAGCAGCCGGACAGGCCGCGGCTCGCGATGTAGCGGCGGGCCGCTTCGGCGGAGTTGTTGGTGGTGATGGCGAGGCGGGCGCCGGCCGCCGTCCAGGTGCGGATCAGTGGGTCCACGTGTTCCGTGGGCCAGGCCGAGCCGACCGCGCGCAGCTCCTGTTCGGTGAGTCGGCTCTCCATCTCCAGGACCAGATCGCTGTCGGGCCGCGCGCTGCCCAGGCGGCGCAGGGCGGCGTGCGGATCCACATCGACCCGTTCCTCGGCCGTCAGCACGTCGCCCAGGCCCTGCGCGTCCAGCCAGTCCACCTGCTGCCGCGCGATCCCCGCCGCCGGGCGGCCCGCGAACAGCCGGCAGATCGGCCCGTCGAAGTCGAAGAGGACATGGCGGGCGCCCGTGATCAGCTCGGCCAGGGTGCCCGCCTCGCGTACATCGCCCTGTTCGGTCGTTTCCCGGCTTGAATCGGTCTCTTCTGCCACCGGAACAGTCTGCTTCGTCGTCTCTGAAGTCACTAGGAGAGTGTCAGGTCGGAGGTGATGGTTTCCCAGAGGGCGTCGAACCACTTCTGCGACTCCTCCACGAAGGTCCGGTCGCGGTGGCCCGCCCCCTCCTCGAAGGAGAAGAGCAGGGCCTGCGTGCCGGTGGCCGAGAACATCTCCAACTTGGTGTCGTTGTCGATCTCCTCCTCGCGCCGCGTGACCATGTAGTACGAGAGCAGGGCCTCGGACTGGTTCAGCAGATAGAGCTTGACCGGCGGGGTGAAGGGCAGGGCGCGGAAGGTCACCCGCACGTCGATGTCGTGCGAGGAGCGCAGGGAGCGCAGGTTGTGGCGCAGCACCTGGCCCTGCGCGTTGCGCGTGGCGAGCCAACGGTCGTGCACTGCGACCGACTCGTCGTGGTCGACGCCCTCGCCGGCGCCCGGGACCGGGACCGGGAAGGCGAGGTCGATGTCGCGGCTGGGCAGTAGGATGCGTACGTCGAGGGAGTCGGGGCGGATGCGGCCCTCGTGGATGTGGCGCAGCGGCTCGCCGAGCGCCAGCATCAGGGTCTCCGAGGTCATGCAGACCGCGTCGATACGCACATGTGGGGCGTGGAAGGCCTCCACCAGGCGGGGGGCGAGGGCGACCATGGAGGGCTGCGGCTCGTCGCGCGCGGCGGTCCCCGGTGCGATGCGCGGCGGGCTGCCCTTGCTGCGCTTGCTCAGCAGCCCGTCCGTCTCCAGGAGCTGGAGCGCCTGACGGACCGTGCCGCGCTCGACGCCGAACTCGTCGGCGAGCGTGGCCTGCGTGGGCAGTTGGTCGCCCGGCTTCAGGCTGCCCGCCCTGATGCGCTCGCGGAGTTGGTCGGCTATCTCCGGGGCCGTGAGCCTTCTCCTGCCGTTCAGTGTCGCGTCTGCCATGTCCGCCACGCCCTGCTCCCCTGGGTCCCGACCAAACGGCACAACTCACCTTGATTTGGTGAGAGTTGTCGACCTCTCGTTTATATACCACGACCAAGTGGGGACAACTCCAGTGCAGTTGGTCGCCAACTTGGAAGAAGGTGGCCAATGGTGGCAGCGAAGGAGACCAAGTAAGGCCCATCAGCGAAGCAACGCCGAAGCCGGGGGAACCACCATGTCCATTCTCAGCCTCCTCTCCGCGGTGTTCGTGATCACCTTCGAACAGCTCGCACAGTGGCACTACGGCCCGGCCGGCCTCGCGGGCCTGCTGCTGCTCGCCGTCGGCGCCAAGGCCCGAAACGCCACCTGTAGTTCGCTGGGCGGCGTACTGCTCGCGCTCACGGTGGCCGGGCCCGCGCTGCACTGACCGCGGCGAGAGCGAGGGCCTGCCGCGGGACCACGTCACGAGCTCAGCGTCAGGTCCTGGCTGATCGTGTTCCACAGTCCGTTGAACCACAGGTGGGACTGCTCCACGAAGGTCGTGTCGCGCAGCCCCGCACCGTGCTCGAACGCGAAGAGCATCTGCCGCACGCCCTGCGCGTCGTACACGTCCACCCGCTCGTGGTCGATCTGCTCGCCGCGTCTCGCCAGCGTGTAGTACGCGAAGAGCGCCTCGTCGCTGTTGAGCAGGTAGAGCTTGACCGGGGGCGTGAACGGCAGCGCGCGGAACTCCACCGTGACGTCCATGTTGTGCGTGGCCCGCAGCGCCAGCAGATTGTGGCGCAGCACCTGCCCCTGCGCGTTGCGCTGCGCCAGCCAGTCGCGCCGCAGCCTGCCGCCCATCGCCGCCTCCGCCCGCGAGGCCCCGGCCACCCTTGAGGCCTCCGCCGCCCGTGACACGGGCTCGGCGGCCGGCGGCGCAGGCGCGGGCGCGGGCGCGGGCGCGGGAAACGCGAGGTCGATGTCCCGGCTCGGCAGCAGCACGCGGACCCGCACCCTGGCCGGTTTCGTACGGCCCTCGTGGATGAGGCGCAGCGGTTCGCCCATCGCGAGCGTCAGCGAGACCGCCGTCAGGCACAGGGCGTCGATCTCCACGTCGGCCCGCTCGAAGGCCTCGGCGATCCGCGGAGCGAGCGTCACCATGGTCGGCTGCGGCGGCACCTCGGGGCCGTGCAGCGCGGGCCGCGGGTGCCGCGCGACCGTGGCAGGGCTGCCCTTCGAGGCGTTCACCAACAGGTTCTCGGACTGCAGAATGCGCAGCGCCTGGCGTACGGCGGAGCGCTCCACACCGAATTCGCCCGCCAACTGTGCCTGCGTAGGCATCCGTTGGCCGGGACCCAGGCGACCGGACGTGATCCGGTCGCGCAGCGCGTCGGCCACTTCGCGGTACGTGTTTCGCGCCCGCTGTGACCTGGGCCGTCCGTTGACGGCGGCATGCTCCCCACTCACAGCCAAACCCTACAACTTCCCGCCATCTTTGGGGAGTTGACGTGAAGGTGGTTATGAGCCGCTCTTCAATGGAGATAACTACCTTTGAGTTGGTGACCAACTTCCCGGACATGGTCGGGGGACCTGAAGTTGGTCACCACGAGGACCACAGGTCCTGAAGGAGGTAGGACAATGCCGCTCTTCGCCATCGTCGTCGCCGCACTCGCCATCGGGTTCGAGCAGCTCATCCAGTGGAAGTACGGGCCGATGGGCATCATCGCCTTCATCGTTCTCTCCATCGGCCTCAAGGCCAAGAACACCGCGCTCAGCGGCATCGGGGCCGTCATCCTCGTGATGCTGCTCGCCCAGAGCGGCTGACCGGGCTCCCTTCCGGAGGGGAGCCGGGAGCCCGGTCGGTCAGTACGTCGTACGTGAACGGGGTCGCGGCTCAGAACACAGCGGCTCAGAACACATCGGGGCACCACGGCCGCCGCGGGGTCCGCAGCAGGGCGCCGAGCCCGGCGGCGGCGCCCTCCTCGTGCTCCACAAGCCGTCCCAGGGCGGCGAGCCGCACCGCTGACTCGTCACCCAGCCACAGTGTCCCCAACTCACTTACGCCGACAGTGAGTTGAGGGGAGGCGGCGCCCGGCGAACAGACCGCCCCGCCGGGCGCCGCCGTCAACGTGAACCGTCCACCCGCGAGCCCCGCGGGATCGAGCACCTCGAACGAGACCTCCCCACTGGTGTCGTACGAGCGCGCTTCCATGGCCGCCGCGACGTCCAGGATCCGCACCCACATGAAGTCCGCCTGCGTCACGATGCGGGCGGCGCGCGGGTCCGGCAGCAGGTGCGGCAGCAAGTCGTCGGGGGCGCGCAGCCCGGACCGCACGGTGGCGATCCAGTCGACGGAGCAGACATACGTCCACAGGGCGCGCTCGGCGGCCGGGGTGGTGGCGATCAACTGCCGTACCCGCGCCGTGTTCAGCGGCTGCTTGGCATCGCCCCAGCGGTCGTCGGCCTGGTAGTCGACCAGCCCTTCCACCTCGCCGCGCGCGTTGCGGTACACCGCGTAGTACGGCTCCGTCCACGGGTCTTCCGGGGCCGGCCACAGGCCGGTGTTGTACTGCCACCAGTGCTCGTCCCGCGACACCACGCCGGCGACGCGGGTGCGCAGCCGCGCGTGCAGCTCCGGGCCGACCTTGCGCACCTCCTCCGGGTCCGCCAGGTCCACGCGGCCGCCGTCGTCCGGGCCCGCCCAGCGGGGGTCGAGGCCGGCCCGCGGTACGTCCACCTCCCACACGGTGGCGGTGGCCGCGGGGCCGAATCCGAAGCGTCCGTAGATCGGGTACTCCGCCGCGATCAGCGTCGCCGCGACGTCGCCGCGTTCCTTCGCCTCGGCGAGGTCGGCCGCCATCATGCGGCTGAGCAGTCCGCGGCGGCGGTGCGTGGGGCTGACGGTGACGTTGGTGATCGCGTCCGTGGGGACGGTGGCGCCGCCCGGCACGGTGAGCTCCTGCGCGAAGGAGCGGAACGTGGCGACCTGCCGGGTGCCGGGGCCTCCGGCGGGGGCGAAGGCGGCGCGGGTGCGGGTGAGGTCGAAGTGTGCGCGCCGCTTCGCGACCGTCTGCGGGGAGGTGGTCGGGGGGCGCAGGAAACCGGTGTTGAGGGCGCGGGACCAGTCGGGCAACTCGTCCTCGGTGATGGCCCGAACGGTTGTCGCTTCGCGGTCGTCGGGGGTGGCGTCACGGTTGCTCATACGCTCACGCTAAGCCGGACCCGAAGCACGTGTCGCCGCACTAACCCCCCGCCACGGGGCTCCGCCCCGGCCCCCGCGCCTCAATCGCCGGCGGGGCTGGAAAAGATCGGGGCTCCGCCCCGGACCCCGCTGCTCAAACGCCGCAGGGGCTTGAAATGCCCACCCGCCGGCGGGGCTTGACCTGCCCGCACCCCGCCGCCTCCCGTACGAGAAGCGGGCTAGATGATCACTCGCCTGTCGAGTTCGTGAGCAGGTCGTCGACCTGGGCCTCACCGGCTCGGTAGCGGCGAGCGATTTCCGCGCTGCAGTTGTCCGCCGTGCGCTGCAGCTGGTGGCGGCGGCGTGAGACCTGCTGCTCGTAGCGGACGAGGCGGCCCATCGCCGCGAGCAGCTCGTCGTCCGTGCGGGCGACCAGGTCGGAGAGCTCGACCTCGGCGAGCATCTCCTGCGCGAGGCGCCGGGACTCGTCACTGAGCGGCGTGCCGAGTGTGACGTGCCGGGCGGAGGACCGGTGGCTCGTCGGCTGGTCCCGCAGGATCTCCGACAGCCGGTCCACGACCGGCGCCTCGGGGTCCTTCCGCCGGTCCAGCTCGGCCCGCAGGATGTCGATGCGGCCCTGGAGCAGGCGTCGTACGTAACTCAGGTCCGCCTCGTTCTGCTGCGAGCCGCGGCGCAGCGTGCGCAGCTCCGGCAGCCGCAGGGCCGACAGGTCGACGGCCGGCGCGGCGGGCAGCTCCGGGCTGTCGGTCCGCTGGGCCGGCGGACGGGTCAGCGGGGCCACCCGTTCCCTGTGCGTCAGCGATACGGGCTGCCCTGGCAGCCCCGTACTCGTTGTGTGGCTCATGGCATGGGTATCCATGGTTGCTTACCGTCCCCTCGACCGGACCGCGCCGCACGCCACCGACGCACCGCGTGTCAGCATCGTGCCACTCCCAGTGGCCAATTCGGGCCCGAGTGCCCCAGATCCGCCCCGGATGGGGGGTTGGGGAGTATGTCAAACCGTTCCTATTCAGTGAGCAGGAGTGAGTGTTGGACCCATTCCTGGCCGCTGCGGACATCCCGAACGGCGTTGGGTGTCCTGGTCGCCCGCGTACGCGCCGCGTCCGGTGGCACGGATCGTGTCCGTGGTCCGGGGATGCGGGGGCGGAGTCCCTCACGCCCGGGAACCTCCGGTGGGGCCTGGGCGGTCCGATGCCCGCGACGATCGCTCTGGTCGTCGCGGGGCGGTGCCGTCCGTCGCCGGATCGGGTGTCCCTGGGCGCGTCTACCGATCGCGATGCTCGCCGCATCGTGACCGGTCGTCTTGCGGGTGGTCGTGGTGATTGGCTTCTTCCAGTGCTGGGTGCCCCAGCGGCTGGTGTAGGCCGCATCCACGGCGATGATCGCGATGCCGGTGGCCTCGGCCATCGACGTCAGCCGGGCCCCGCAGCCTGCCGGTGGGCACGCCGGAGATGAGCTGACGGAACCGTTTCCTGCGGCCGTGCTTCTCCCGGTTCTTCTCCGCTGCGAAGTCGAGGTCCTCGATGGCGATCGCCGTCACGCCGCAGGCCTTCGCCCAGGTCAGCACCCGGGTCAGCGCCCCCACCCGCTCCAGTACCGCCACGTCCCGCGCGGACAGCCCCTTCAGCCGGGTCCGCACCGCCACCCCCGACGGACCCGACACCACGAACGGCGCCACCAACTCCCGCAACCCGCCCACCACTTCACCCCCAATCCACCTTCAGACGACCCGACACCCCACCCAACGACCCACCACCCACAAGGTCACCCATTCGACCCACAAACCCACGTTCGACCAAGAGCGCAAACCCCTTGCGCGGCACGAAAATCGGCGCACGGCATGATGGCCGTATGCGAGCAGTGGTGCAGAGGGTGGACGGCGCGAGCGTCGTCGTCGAGGACGAGGTCGTCGGCGAGATCAAGGGGGAGGGGCTGTGCGTCCTCGTCGGGGTCACGCACGAGGACACCAAGGAGAAGGCGGCCCAACTGGCCCGCAAACTCTGGTCGGTACGGATGCTGGGCGACGAGAAGTCGTGCAGCGACATCGACGCGCCGCTGCTCGTGATCAGTCAGTTCACCCTCTACGGAGACGCCCGCAAGGGCCGCCGCCCCACCTGGAACGCCGCCGCGCCGGGACCCGTCGCCGAGCCTCTGGTCGACGAGGTCGTGGCGCAGCTGCGGGCGCTCGGCGCGATCGTGGCGACGGGCCGGTTCGGAGCGAAGATGCGGGTGTCCCTGACGAACGACGGCCCGTTCACGGTGCTGTTGGAGATGTAGCCCCTCTCATACGGAGTGGCTACGGCTCGACGACGATTTCCTGCGCCGCCGCCGTGGCCTCCGCGAGGAGCTCCGCGTCGGCCGGCACGTTCCGCTTGATGACCGCGAGCGCGATCGGGCCGAGCTCGTGGTGGCGTACGGCGGTCGTCACGACACCGATCTTCCGGCCCTCGGGGCCGTCCGCCGCGAGCCGCACCTCGGCGCCGTGCGGCGGCAGGTGCACCTCGCTGCCGTCCAGGTGCAGAAAGACGAGCCGCCGCGGCGGCTTCCCCAGGTTGTGCACGCGGGCGACGGTCTCCTGCCCCCGATAGCAGCCCTTCTGCAGATGCACGGCCGAGCCGATCCAGCCCAGCTCGTGCGGGATCGTGCGGTGGTCCGTCTCGAAGCCGAAGCGCGGGCGGTGCTGCTCGACGCGCAGTGCCTCGTAGGCCAGCAGACCGACCGCTGGGCCGTTCTCACTCACGTACGACTCCAGGTCGGCGCGCGGCAGGAACAGATCGCGGCCGTGCGGTGTCTCGCGTACGGCCACCCCGTCCGGCACCGGCGCGATCGACCCGGCCGGCAGATGCACGAGGGCGAACTCGTCCGTCCGGTCGGCTGTCTCGACCCGGTAGAAGAACTTCATGGACTCCAGGTACGCGAGGAGTGCCTCCTGCGTGCCCGGCTCGACGTGCGCCCACATCGTCGTACCGTCGTCGACGAGGTACAGGGCGTGCTCGATGTGTCCGTTGGCGGAGAGGATCAGCGCCTCGGTGGCCTGCCCGGGCGGCAGCTGCTCCACATGCTGGGTGAGCAGCAGGTGCAGCCAGCTCAGTCGGTCCGCGCCGGTGACGGTGATCACGCCCCGGTGCGACAGGTCGACGACGCCCGCCCCGTCGGCGAGGGAGCGCTGCTCGCGGAACAGGTCGCCGTAGTGCGCGGCGACGCCTTCGTCCACGCCCTCGGCGGGGACGGCGCCGGGCAGGGTCAGCAGGGGGCTGCTCGGTGAAAGTCGCTGCATGTTCACACACACTACGACGAGTGGGCGGACGCGCTTATTCCTGCGGAGCCTTAGCTATTCCTGCGTCCGCCCTTTGTCCTTCGCACAGTTCTCGCAGCGTCCGAAGATCGCGAAGTGTTTGAGGTCGGTGTCGAAGCCGAACTCCTCGCGCAGCTTGGCGGTGAACTCCGCCGCCACGTCCACATCCGCCTCGATCACGTTCGTACAGTCGCGGCACACCATGTGGATGTGGTGGTGCCGGTCGGCGAGGTGGTACGTGGGCGAGCCGTGCCCGAGATGGGCGTGCGAGACGAGCCCGAGCTCCTCCAGGAGCTCAAGGGTCCGGTAGACCGTCGAAATGTTGACCCCCGACGCCGTCTTGCGCACTTCGCACAAGATGTCGTCGGGGGTCGCGTGCTCAAGGGTGTCCACGGCTTCGAGGACAAGCTGGCGCTGCGGCGTCAGCCGGTAGCCGCGCTGCCGCAGATCGCTCTTCCAGTCGATACCTTCGGTGCTCACCACACCGACGAGTGTAGAACTACTTGAAGAACGCGATGCCGTCGTCCGGGGCGTCGTCCGGAAGGTTGCGCGCCATCTCTGCGACGTCCTCGGGCGAGACGACCTTCTTGAGCTGGGCCGACATGTACGGGCGCAGCGGGACCTCGGGGGTCTGCTTCTCGCCGACCCACATCAGGTCGCTCTTGACGTAGCCGTAGAGGCGCTTGCCGCCGCTGTACGGGCCGGAGGCGGCCGTGCGGGCCACCGCGTCCGTGGCGATCTCGATCTGCGGCTTCTTGTCGGCGAGCTCGCCGTACCAGACCTCGACGACGCCGTCGTCACGGACCATGACGACCTCGACCTTGCTGGCGCGCTTGTCACCTTCGGCGGCGGAGATCCGCCAGAAGCCCGACTCGGACTCCAGGGGCTTCACCTTGTTGCCCTCGGCGTCCAGGATCCAGGTGTACGAGCGGTACTCCAGGAAGTCCCGCCCGTCGTGGGTGAAGGAGACCTCCTGGCCGAAGTTGGCCTTCTCGGCGCCCGGGAAGTCGGTGACGCCGGCGCCCGCCCAGTCGCCCAGGAGGAAGGCGAGGGGGACGAGGTCGGGGTTCAGGTCGGACGGGATCTGGATCATGAGCGGTTCAGACGTCTCTCAGTGGGGGGTCAGCGCTGGCCCTGGTACAGCTTCTTCACGGTCAGCCCCGCGAAGGCGACGACGCCGACGCAGACCAGGACGAGAAGGGTGGAGAAGAAGGCCTCAAGCACGGGATTGCTCCTCGGTGAGCGGAACGTATGCGGATAACAGAGCCGGACCCCACTGTAGTCGTCCGGGCCAAAGCCCTCTCAGCGAGGTCGGTCATCGGGGGCGCTTCTTGCCGTCCAGTTCGTCCCACCACTCGTCGGACTTCTCGTCGCCCGAGGGATCGTCCCACCAGCGGTCGTCGGGCCCGCGCCGGTTGCCGACGATGGCGGCGACCGGCGGGATGACCATGGCGACGACGCACATGGCGACGGCGGCCGGCACGGACCAGAGCCGTACGACGCCCCAGGCCAGCACGAACAGGCCGATGCAGACGCCCATCATGGCGAAGTAGAGGTGCTTTCGCCGCGCGTACATGACTTCAGCGTAAGCCCGTGCGGGCCGCCCGGCTCCGGGCCGGGCATGCCGAAGGGCCGCACCCGTGCCAGTGGCGTCCAACCCAGGCGGGGTGCGGCCCTTCAGCCGTCGTGTGTGACCGCTCAGACGGCGATCGCGACCTCCGCGAGGCCGCCGGTCTGGGCGACGACCGTACGGTCGGCCTGGCCGCCGGGGACCAGGGCGCGCAGGGTCCACGTGCCCTCGGCCGCGTAGAAGCGGAACTGGCCCGTGGCCGAGGTGGGGACCTCGGCGGTGAACTCGCCGGTCGAGTCCAGGAGCCGGACGTAGCCCGTCACCGGCTCGCCGCCGCGGGTCACCTGGCCCTGGATCGTGGTCTCACCGGGCTTGATCGTCGAGGCGTCGGGGCCGCCGGCCTTCGCTCCGCACATGTTGCTCTCCTAGGAAGTGAAAGGTCGCTGGGTTACTTGTTGGCGCCGAGCTCGATCGGCACGCCGACGAGGGAGCCGTACTCGGTCCAGGAGCCGTCGTAGTTCTTGACGTTCTCCTGGCCGAGCAGCTCGTGCAGGACGAACCAGGTGAGCGCGGAGCGCTCACCGATGCGGCAGTACGCGACGGTGTCCTTGGCCAGGTCGACCTGCTCGTCCTCGTAGAGGGCCTTGAGCTCTTCGTCGGACTTGAAGGTGCCGTCGTCGTTGGCGTTCTTCGACCACGGGATGTTGCGCGCGGACGGGACGTGGCCCGGACGCTGCGACTGCTCCTGCGGGAGGTGGGCCGGGGCGAGCAGCTTGCCGGAGAACTCGTCGGGCGAACGCACGTCGACGAGGTTCTTGGTGCCGATCGCGTCGACGACGTCGTCGCGGAAGGCGCGGATCGACGTGTCCTGCGGCTTGGCCTTGTACTGCGTGGCCGGACGGTTCGGGACCTGCGAGCCGTCGACCAGGTCGCGGGAGTCGAGCTCCCACTTCTTGCGGCCGCCGTCGAGGAGCTTCACGTCCTGGTGGCCGTAGAGCTTGAAGTACCAGAACGCGTAGGACGCGAACCAGTTGTTGTTGCCGCCGTAGAGGACGACGGTCGTGTCGTTGCCGATGCCCTTCTTCGACAGCAGCTCCTCGAAGCCGGCCTGGTCGATGAAGTCACGGCGGACCGGGTCCTGGAGGTCCTTGGTCCAGTCGATGCGGATGGCGTTCTTGATGTGGTTCTTGTCGTACGCGGACGTGTCCTCGTCGACCTCCACGATCGCCACGTTGTCGTTGTCGAGGTTTCCCTCGACCCAGTCGGCGTCTACCAGGACGTCGCTGCGGCTCATGCTGATTCCTCCGGGGCAGTTGCGGGGGTATGCGAAAGGGGGGTGTGCGTAGCTGCACGGGGACCCCGAGGCAGGAGCCTCAAGGGGTCCGGGGAGAGCGGGAGTTGATCCGTCCCGCTAGGCGGTGCGACAGAGCATGGCGGCGACGCGGCACAGGTCTACTGCCCGCCGCTTCGTGAGATCCGCCTGTCGCCTCATGGGTCCGATCGTAAGGACGTACCGGCGGCCGTGTCACCGGCATGTCGAATGGTGAGACGAGATCGTCCGGAATGTGGGAACGATCGCGATCCGGGGTGACTCTCGTCCCGCCGCCGCACCGTCGGGTGCCTCTCGACATCTACTCTGCGGACGCCGTTGTCTCGCAGTTCGGACCAACAGTGTTCGTGGCCTGTTTCGACGCCTCCCCCGGCCTACCCGACCAGGTCGAGGTCCGAACCCTTCACCGTGATCTCGATGCCCTGACCGACGGCCCGCACCCGGTCGAGCTCGATGCCGGCCGGCAGGTCGTCGAGCGCCTGCTGGAAGTCGGTGACGCCCCGGATCCGGTCCTTCGCCAGGTCGAACGCGGGGAGGTCCGGCAGGCTGTCGGCGTGCGCGGAGACCTTGCCGCCGCTGACGTCGACCGTGCTGCGCACCGTGGGCCGCACCGTGCCGAGCGGGGTCTTGACCGCGATCGTCAGCTTGACCTTGTGGTCACCGGCGTACGCGAGGTCGTCGATCCACGCGCTCACGCCGGGGGCGACCTGCGCGGGGCCCTGCTTCTTGATGGCCTTGAGGAGCTCGGCGTAGTCGATACGGGCGGTGCCGGTGGCCGAGGCGGCGGTGGCGGAGCTGTAGCTGCTGTCGAACTTCACGCCGTGCATCTCCGCCTTGAGGTCGGCGATGCGGATGCCGGCGTCGTCGCTCTTGCCGCTCTTCGCCTCGAAGTCCTGGATGCCGAGTTCGACGTCGTCGAGGGTGCCGTCCGCGACCTGGGTCAGGAACGGGAAGCCGTTGATCGACACGTCGGGGGTCTGGCCGAGCCCCTCGCTCGTGCGGATCTTGTCGGCGGCCTTGCTTTCGGCGAAGTGGACCGCGATGCGGTCCGCCGCGACGAAGAGGGCGCCGATGACGACGACAAATATCAGCAGTATTCGCAGTGCGCGCATGGGCCGGAGGGTACGCGAACGTCGGCAGATCAAGCCCCTGCGGCGATTGATGTGGGCCGCCGGGGCTTGATGTGGCTAGCCGAGCGCGCGGCCCAGCAGCCAGACCGCCGGGGCGGCCGCGGCCAAGGGGAGGGCCACGCCTGCCGTCATGTGGACGAAGCGGGACGGGAAGTCGTAGGACGCGACGCGGTGGCCGATGACGGCGCAGGCGCCCGCGCCGAGGCCGAGGAGCGCGCCCCCCGTGCCGAAGTCGGTGATACGGCCGGCCGCGACCCCCGCACCGGTCGCCGCGAGCAGCGACACGATCACGGACACGACCGTCGGCAGCGGCAGCGCACGGGCCAGGATCGCGACCGCCACGGCCACCCCGCCGACCGTCACCGCTTCGGGCCCGGCCGCCAGATGTCCGGCCGCGATGATCGCGAGCGCCGCGGAGGCCACCGTGGCCATCAGGCCGTACATCCGCTCGTCCGGTTCGGCGTGCGAGCGGAGCTGGAGGACCAGGGTGAGCAGCACCCAGACGCCGAGTGTGCCGAGGATCGCGGCGGGACCGTTGTCCCGGCCCGCCACGAGCAGCGCGACATCGGCGACGACGCCGCCCATGAAGGCGAGCGCGATGCCCTGGCGCGCGGGCCACATCCCGTTGAGCCGGAACCAGCCCGCGGCCGTGACCGCCTGCAGCAGCACCAGCGGAACGAGCAGCGCGTACGACCCGATGGCGGCGCCCCCCGCGAGCAGCAGGGCGAGCACGGCGGTGAGCGCGGCGGGCTGCAACCCCGGCTCGATGATGGGAGAACGACGCGCCCGCCTACCAAGCCCCTGCGGCGTTTGAGCAGGCCTTTCAAGCCCCTCCGGCGCCGACGAGGGCCCGGCCTCGTACGACCACTGCTGCTGCGGCACCGCCGCCGGGGCCGGCTGCACCTGCCCATACGCGTCGTACTGGTACGGATACTGCTGGTTGTTGCTCATCGGGGTGTCATCCTCCTGCGAACGGCGGGAGCACCTCGACCGTGCCGCCCTCGGCAAGCCGTACCGTCTCATGGTCACGGGTCCCGACCGGGTCCCCGTCGACCAGGAACGAGGAACGCTGGAGCACGCGGACGAGATCGCCCGGGTGCCCCGTACGCACCGCTTCCAGCGCCACGGCCAGGGTCTCGGCCTCGTACGGCTCCTCGGCGACGCCGGCGGCGGCCTTGGCCGCGGCCCAGAAGCGGATCGTGCCCTGCGCCATTCCCGACTCCTCTCGGTACCCGCTCTCTAGTGCGGCTGGTGCGGCTGGTGCGGCGTTCTATTGTGCGGCAAGCGTCGCCGCGATCCACGCCCCGATCCGCTCGATCAGCTCGTCGCTCGCCGCGTTCTCGGCGTGGCCCATCCCCGGTTCGAGCCACAACTCAGCGTCTCCGTCGGCCGCCGCACCGATCAGCATCCGGGGGTGGTCGACCGGAAAGTACGGGTCGCGGTCGCCGTGCACCACGAGCAGCGGGGTCGGCGCGAGCAGCGGGACCGACTCCACCGGGGAGAGCGGGACCGGGTCCCAGCCGTACGGGTGGATCCGGGTGCGCAGCCCGAAGCGGCTGACCAGGCGTCCGACGGGCCGGGTCACCGCCCAGTTCACCCGCCGCATCGAAGGCGTGCCGCGGTAGAACCACCGGGCGGGGGCGCTCACCGCGACGACCCCGTCAACACGCGCTTCCGTGCGCCCCCTGTGCAGCGCGGCCTGCCGCAGCACCACGGATCCGCCCATGGAGAAGCCGACCGTCACCACGCGCGCGTGGCCGAGCGAGCGCGCCCACTCGACCGCCGCCGCGAGGTCGAGCACCTCCTTGTCGCCGACCGTGGACCGTCCGCCGGAGCGCCCGTGGCCCCGGAACGAGAACGTGACCACGGCCGCACGCTGTGCGAGCACCGCCGCAGCGCGGCGCAGGCGGGGCCGCTCCAGGTCGCCGGTGAAGCCGTGCGCGAGCACGATCGCCGGGTCCTCGGGACCGCCGGGACCGGGCTCGTAGGCGGCGTCGATGGCGACTCCGTCGCGTGTCCGGAGCAGCACGCGCCGTCCCCGTTCCGTGATCGGCCACACAGAAGATCCACGCTCGTCACCTGCCGGACCCCAAGTCATGTGGGCTATTCTGCTGGGAAGAGGACTCGGGCAATGCAGCCCCCGGGTCCTTTTGTGCATTCAGGGGCGTTGTATACGGCCCCCCGGAGACACAGGAAAAATCGCAGGTCAGGACCCGCGGGCGCGGGGTTTTGGCCTTTGTACGAAGCAGTGCCGCAAACGTCCTCGATGGGACCGAGGAGGAACCAGACGTTATGGGCGAGCGAACCGTGCACGAACGTATGACGACCACCAGGGCAGGTGGGGACCGATGAGCTCTCTTCTGCTCCTCACCAATGCCCTCCAGCCGTCGACGGAGGTGCTCCCCGCTCTCGGCCTGCTCCTGCACAACGTGCGAGTGGCCCCGGCGGAGGGCCCCGCACTCGTCGACACCCCCGGTGCCGATGTCATCCTCATCGACGGGCGCCGGGACCTCCCTCAGGTCCGCAGCCTCTGTCAGCTGCTCCGCTCCACGGGGCCCGGCTGTCCGCTGGTGCTCGTCGTGACGGAGGGCGGCCTCGCCGCCGTCACCGCCGACTGGGGCATCGACGATGTACTCCTGGACACCGCGGGACCCGCGGAGGTCGAGGCACGCCTCCGGCTCGCCATGGGCCGGCAGCAGATCGTCACCGACGACTCCCCCATGGAGATCCGCAACGGCGATCTTTCGGTGGACGAGGCGACGTACAGCGCGAAGCTCAAGGGACGGGTCCTCGACCTGACCTTCAAGGAGTTCGAGCTCATCAAGTACCTGGCGCAGCACCCCGGCCGCGTGTTCACGCGCGCCCAGCTGCTCCAGGAGGTCTGGGGCTACGACTACTTCGGCGGCACCCGGACCGTGGACGTGCACGTGCGAAGGCTGCGCGCCAAGCTCGGGCCCGAGCACGAGTCGCTCATCGGCACCGTGCGCAACGTGGGCTACCGCTTCGTCACCCCGGAGAAGCCGGAGAAGAAGGCGGAGAAGAACGCCGAGGCGCGGGCCGAGAAGAAGGCCGAGGAAGAGGCCGCCGCCGCGAACAAGGCGGATAACGCAGCCAACCCGGACAAGATCCCGTCCCCCGTGGACGGGGTGGGCCGCCCGGCCTCCATGCGCCGTTAGCGGTGCGGGTCTTGCCCTGCCCAGAGGGTGGTCCATCCGCGTAGACTCCGCGCGTGGCCAAGGTGACTCGGGACGATGTGGCGCGGCTGGCGGGTACCTCGACCGCCGTCGTGTCCTACGTGATCAACAACGGACCCCGGCCGGTCGCCCCGGCCACGCGCGAGCGGGTGCTCGCCGCGATCAAGGAGCTGGGGTACCGGCCCGACCGGGTCGCCCAGGCCATGGCCTCGCGGCGGACCGACCTCATAGGCATGATCGTGCCGGACGCGCGCCAGCCGTTCTTCGCGGAGCTGACGCACGCCGTCGAACAGGCGGCGTCGGAGCGCGGGAAAATGGTCCTGGTCGGCAACTCCGACTACGTGCCGGACCGTGAGGTCCACTATGTGCGCGCCTTCCTCGGCATGCGGGTCTCCGGGCTGATCCTCGTCTCGCACGGTTTCAACGACCTTGCGGCGAACGAGATCGAGGCCTGGGACGCCCGCGTCGTCCTGCTGCACGAGCGACCCGAGGCGATCGACGACGTCGCGGTCGTGACCGACGACGTGGGCGGCGCCCAGCTCGCCACCCGCCACCTCCTGGAGCACGGCCACGACTACGTCGCCTGTGTGGGCGGCACCGCCGACACCCCCTCCGTCGGCGACCCGGTCTCCGACCACGTCGAGGGCTGGCGCCGCGCCATGAAGGAGGCGGGGCGCTCCATCGAGGGACGGCTCTTCGAGGCGCCGTACAACCGTTACGACGCCTACAAGATGGCGCTCGGCCTGCTGTCCGGGCCGGACCGGCCGCCCGCGGTGTTCTGCTCGACGGACGACCAGGCCATCGGTGTGCTGCGGGCCGCGCGCGAGCTGCGCATCGACGTGCCGGGCGGTCTCGCGGTGGCCGGGTTCGACGACGTGAAGGAGGCGGGGCTCACCGATCCGACCCTGACCACCGTCGCGTCGGATCGTCCCGCGATGGCGCGGGCCGCCGTGGACCTCGTCCTGGACGACTCGCTGCGGGTGGCCGGGTCGCGGCGCGAGCGGCTGAAGCAGTTCCCCTCGCGGCTGGTCGTCCGGCAGTCCTGCGGCTGCGCGTAGCCGCTCCGCGGGTCGCCGGATTATGGGTCGAGGTCGACCTTTATTTCGGGCAAACAGGGTTCTGTTGGGACTCTCAGGGACCACTCAGGCAGCTCTCATGTACGCGCCACAGGCTTGGTGCCATGACCGAGACCTACCGCCGAAGCGGCGACGACCCCCAGCCCTATCCCCCGCAGCCCCCGTACCTGCCGGGCGTGGAACTCTCCGAACAGACCCACGAGCACCCGCAGCACGGCACCCCGAAGAAGAAGCGGCTGCGCGGTCCTGCCGGGCTGATCACGGCGGTGGCGATCGCGGCGGCGGCGGTCGGCGGCGGCACCGCGTACGCCATCCAGGAGTTCACCGGCGCCGGCAGCGCCACGGCCTCGTCCTCCACCAGCACCACGGTCGTGCCCAGCAGCAAGAAGGGCACCGTGTCCGGCGTCGCGGAGGCGGTCAGCCCGTCGATCGTCGAGGTCAACTCGACGCTCTCCTCCGGGTCCTCGACCGGTTCCGGCGTGATCGTCACGAGCGACGGCGAGATCGTCACCAACAACCACGTCGTGTCCGGCGCCACCTCCGTCAAGGTCTCGACGAGCGACGGCAAGACGTACACGGCTGACGTCGTCGGCACCGACGCGAAGAAGGACCTCGCGCTCATCAAGCTGAAGAGCGCCTCCGGCCTGAAGGCGGCGACGCTCGGCGACTCCGGGGGCGTCAAGGTCGGCGACGACGTCGTCGCGATCGGCTCACCCGAGGGCCTGACCGGCACCGTGACCAGCGGCATCGTCTCCGCGCTCCAGCGCGATGTCACCGTCTCCACCGACGAGGAGCAGCAGCAGCAACAGCAGGGCGGCAGCGGCGAGTGGCCGTTCGAGTTCGGCGGCCAGGAGTTCAACGGCAACACCGGCTCGTCCAAGACGACGTACAAGGCGATCCAGACCGACGCGTCCCTCAACCCCGGCAACTCCGGCGGCGCCCTCATCGACATGAACGGCAACATCATCGGCATCAACTCGGCGATGTACTCGTCCGCTTCGGACTCCTCCGGTTCCGGGGAGGCCTCCAGCAACGGCAGCGTAGGCCTCGGCTTCGCGATCCCGATCAACACGGTCAAGGCCGACCTCGACACACTGCGCGCGGGCGGCTCCGACAGCTGAGCCCATCTCAAGCCCCGCCGTTCGGACGAGAGCCAGCGGGGTCCGGGGCGGAGCCCCGCGACCGGAGGGGCCGGGTAGCTCCACGCACACACCGGGTGGCCGTGCGAGGCTGAGAGGCGCCGACCACCCACCCGTACCGACCGACAGGAAGCACACCGCATGAGCCCCGCCGAAGGCGAACCGCAGCGCATCCTCATCGTCGACGACGAGCCCGCGGTACTGGAGGCACTCCAGCGCTCCCTCGCCTTCGAGGGCTACGGCACCGAGGTCGCGGTCGACGGCGCCGACGCCCTGGAGAAGGTCGCCTCGTACCGCCCCGACCTGGTCGTCCTCGACGTACAGATGCCCCGCATGGACGGCCTGACCGCCGCCCGCCGGATGCGCGCCACCGGCTCCACCACCCCGATCCTCATGCTCACCGCCCGCGACACGGTCGGCGACCGTGTCACAGGACTCGACGCGGGCGCGGACGACTACCTGGTCAAGCCGTTCGAGCTCGACGAACTGTTCGCCCGGGTGCGGGCCCTGCTGCGGCGCAGCTCCTACGGCGCCACCGGCGACGAAGCCGACGACAACGACGCCCTCTCCTTCGCCGACCTGCGGATGGACCTGACGACCCGGGAGGTCACACGTGGCGGGCGCGCGGTCGAGCTGACCCGCACCGAGTACACGCTCCTGGAGATGTTCCTCGCGCACCCCCGCCAGGTCCTCACGCGCGAGCAGATCCTCAAGGCGGTCTGGGGCTTCGACTTCGAGCCGTCCTCCAACTCCCTGGACGTCTACGTGATGTACCTGCGACGCAAGACCGAAGCGGGCGGCGAACCGCGCCTCGTGCACACCGTGCGGGGTGTGGGTTACGTGCTGCGGTCCGACGGGACGTCCGAGTGAGCAAGCTCGTCCGGCGGCTGCGGACGCTGCCGCTGAGGTCGCGGATCGCGCTCCTGGTGGCGGTCGCGGTGGCCGCCGCCGTCGCCGCCGTCGCGGTGACCTGCTGGTTCGTCACGGCGAAGCAGCTGTACGCGCAGCTGGACAACGATCTGGTGCAGCAGGCGCACTCGGTCAAGCGCGAACAGATGGAGTACGTCCTCGCGGGCTGCCAGTCCGGCGACTCCTCGGCCCAGCACAACTTCCCGGGCCCGACGATCCAGATCATCGAGTCCAACGGCACCGCGTGCACCTCGCAGGGCGATCCCAGGATTCCCGTCCAGCCCGCGGACACCGCCGTCGCGGCGGGCACCTCGGACCACTCGGTGCACACCACGGACGACGCCAAGGGCCAGGCGATGCGGGTCCTCACCGTCCCGATCAAGCAGGACGACACCCGGCTCCCCGGCGTCGCCGCCTCCGTCGCCACGCCCCTCGACGAGATCACGACGCCGCTGACCACCCTGGCCTGGCTGCTCCTCGCCGTGGGCGGCATCGGCGTCCTCGGCTCCACGGCCGCCGGTCTGTGGATCGCCCGCGCCGCACTGCGCCCCGTCGACCAGCTTACCGAGACCGTCGAACACGTGGCGAGGACCGAGGACCTCACGGTCCGCATCCCGGTCGAGGGCGACGACGAGATCGCGCGCCTTTCGGAGTCGTTCAACTCGATGACCGCCTCGCTCGCCTCCTCCCGCGAGCTCCAACAACAGCTCATCGCGGACGCGGGTCATGAGCTGCGGACGCCGCTGACCTCGATGCGTACCAACATCGAACTGCTCACGCGGATCGAGGAGACCGGCCGCTCCATCCCCCCGGAGGACCGCAAGGCGCTGATGGCGTCGGTGAAGGCCCAGATGACGGAGTTGGCCGCGCTCATCGGCGACCTTCAGGAACTGTCGCGTACGGGACTGACCGGGGCGGAAGGGCCGCTGAAGGTGGTCTCGCTGCACGACACCGTGCGCAGCGCCATCGAGCGCGCCCGGCTGCGCGGCCCCGAGCTGACCTTCGACGCGGAGCTGGCCCCCTGGTACGTACGGTCCGAGCCGGCGGCGCTCGAGCGGGCGGTCGTGAACCTGCTGGACAACGCCGTGAAGTTCAGCCCGGAGAAGGGCCGCGTCGAGGTCCGGCTGATGCGCGGCACGCTCACGGTGCGGGACCACGGGCCCGGTATCCCGGACGATGAACTGCCGTACGTCTTCGACCGGTTCTGGCGCTCGCCGACCGCGCGCGCCCTGCCGGGTTCGGGCCTCGGCCTGTCGATCGTGGCCCGCACCGTCGAGGCCAGCGGCGGCCAGGTCGCGCTCTCGACGGCGGACGGCGGCGGCACGATCGCCACGCTGATCCTCCCGGGCGCGCCGACAGCGCCGCCGGAGATCCCGTAGGGCCTGTCGTCCGGATCAGGCCCTGTCGGTCACTTGCCGATCGAGAGCCCGCCGCCCGACAGGTTCACCCGGATCCCCTCCTTCTCCACGGTCACGTCCTGGAGCCGCACATAGCCGTCGTCGCCGGGCAGCTTCGGCAGCCGGAAGGCGAGGGAGAGGCGGTCGGCGAGCTCGGGCTTGGTGAGCCGGGTGAGGCCGTCGAGCAGCGCCGGGTCGAGCCCGATCCGCTTGAGGAACTCGGGGTGGGCGAGCGCGATGTCGATCAGGTTCGTGCCCATCAACTGCTTGACGAAGCGCGGCGTCCCGGTCAGCTCGCGCAGCTTCGCGTCGCTGTGCAGCGCCTGCTGCACCGCGCTGTCCGGCACCCCGAGACGCTTGACGACCGCGGGGACGGCGAGCAGCTGCCGCGCCTTGTCGACCTGCTTGGTGAGCTTGGCCACGGAGGCGCGCGTGAGGTGCAGGCCCTCGGAGGCGCGGGTGCCGGGGCGGTAGGTGGCGAGGTCCCCGACGGCCAGGCTCATGTTGTCGATGTCGGTGGAGATCCCGGACGCGCCGAGCCGCTGGATGTTCGCGTCCGCCCGCACCTTCACGTCGTGCCCGGCGACGGGCAGGGTGCCGCGCGCCAGCACCTTGTTCTTCCCGTGCCCGCTGAACGTGACCTGGGACGCGCCCAGCTCCCTGTTCATGTCGGCGAAGCTGAGCAGCACCTCGCCGTGCATCGCGTCGGCCTGGGCGCCGCTGATCTCGGTGAGGCCCGAGCCCTTGATGCGTACGTTGTGCGCGGTCGCGGAGACCTTGGCGAGGGTGACGCGGTCGGCGGCGACGTCGGGGACGGTCACCTTCAGTTCGCCGATGCGGCGGTCGGCGAGCTGGGTGAGAAACGGGAAGCCGGCGATCTCCACCTCGGGGGCGGCCGTCAACTTCATTTGTTTCTTGATCTGTTGTGCCGCCTTGTTCTCGGCGTAGAGCACCGCCCAGCGGTCGGCGAGGCCGAGGAAGCCGCACAGGACAAGGACCGCGATCAGGCCCTTCAGTGCGAAGGAGAGCCCGGCGAGGCGGCTTCGGCGCCTGCGTCGTCCGGCTCGCCTGTGGCTGGGCGGAACCAAATCCTCCGCACCGCCATCAAACCAATCGTCGAACGTCGTGTCGTCATCGAACGTCGTGTGGCCGTCGAACGTCGTGCTGTCGTCGGCCAGGGGGTCGTCGGCTATGCGGTGGGGGGTACGCATCGGGTGATTCCATCACACAACCCCACCAATTGCACAAACATCCTTCACATGCGAAGGGTGGCCCACTGTTCAACCGTAGGCCACCCCAATGCAAGCTCTGTTTCAGCTATTTGACGATCGTGATCCGGTCCGCCTTCGGCGGCGCGATCGGGTTCGAGGCCGAGGAGTTGGCCGTCAGATAGTCGTTGAGCGCCTTGAGGCCATCGCTTCCCACCAGCGGGTTCTTCCCCGCCCCGAGCGCCGCGAAGCCGTCGCCGCCGCCCGCGAGGAAGGAGTTCATCGCGACGCGGTAGGTGGCGGCGGGATCGATGGCGGCGCCGTTCAACCTGATCGAATCGACGACGACCCGGTCGGCCCCCGCCTTGGTCATGTCGAGCGTGTACGTGAGTCCCGCCGAGGGCTGAAGGATCTTCGGCGAGGCCGTGTTCGCTCCGCTGACCTGCTGCTGGAGCGCGGTGACGAGCTGCTCGCCGGTCAGGTCGGCCAGATTCACGGTGTTGCTGAACGGCTGCACGGCGAAGCCCTCCCCGTACGTCACCACGCCGTCGCCCTCGCCGCCGCTCGCCTTGAACACCAGGTCGGAGCGGACCCCGCCCGGGTTCATCAGCGCCAGATCGGCCTCCGGGTCAAGGGACTTGGCGTGTTCGAGCTGCGCGTCCGCGATGAGATCGCCGAGCGGGGCCTCGGGCGTCGCCGCGCCCCGGCCGGGGACATCGGCGGAGATGTAGCCGACGGGCTGGTTCGCGACCGGCGCTGCCAGCTTGTTCCACTGCCCGATCAGCGCCGTCATGTCGGCGGCCTTCGGCTGCGTCCGCGTGACGACGTGATTGGCGGAGATGGGGTTCTTTGAGGCGGGGTTCTTGGAGGTGGGCGACTTCACCGACGTACGGACGACGTCCTTGGTGGCACGGTCATACGTCAGCGTCGTGTCCGTGTAGAGCTTCCCGTACGAGGACGCGGACGTGACCATCCGCGGCTTGCCTGCCGGGTCCGGGATCGTGCACGCGTACGCGTTGTGCGTATGCCCGGTCACCAGGGCATCCACCTTCGATGTGATCCCCTTGGCGATGTCGACGATCGGCCCGGACACACCACTGCCGCCGCTCGGCGCGTCACAGTCGTAGTTGTACGAGGCCGAGGCCGGGGCGCCGCCCTCGTGGACCAGCGCGACGATCGACTTCACGCCCTGCTTGTCGAGGATCTTCGCGTACTTGTCGACGGTCTCGATCTCGTCGTGGAACTTCAGCCCCTTGACGCCCTCCGCCGACACGATGTCCGGCGTCCCCTCGAGCGTGACGCCGATGAACCCGACCTTCACACCCTTGTGCTTCCACACCCAGTAGGGGGCGAGGATCGGCTTGCCGGTCTTCTCGTCGGTGACGTTCGCGGCCAGGTAGGGATAGTCGGCACCTTCGAAGGCGCGCCCATCCTCATAACACCCGTCCTTCGGATGGCAACCGCCCTCTTGCAGCCGCTTCAACTCCCCCGAGCCCTCATCGAATTCATGATTCCCGACCGAGGTCACGTCCAGGTCCAGCTTGTTCATGGCCTCGACGGTCGGCTCGTCGTGGAACAGCCCGGACAGCAGCGGACTGGCACCGATCAGGTCACCCGCGGCGGCCGTGACGCTGTACGGATGTCCCTGCCGGGCCTTGCGCAGCGAACTCGCCAGGTACTCGACGCCACCCGCATCGATCTTCTTCGTGGTGCCGTCGGCCTGGTCCTCGGTGACCTGCCCGGAGGACCCGGCCGGCGGCTCCAGGTTCCCGTGCAGGTCATTGAAGGACAGCAGCTGTACGTCCTGGTAGCGCCCCTGCCCCACCTTCTCGGCACTGGCCCCGGCAGGCAACGCGGCCACCAGCGCGCCAACGGCGACGACGGTGACGGTGACGACAAGCGCGACAGGTCTCTTGTTCCGTACGTGCATGGGGCCCCCTCGGGGTGCGGTGCGACGACCGTGAATGTGGGGGCAGCCTAGAGTCAACGCGCGTAGTACGTAAGCAAAATCCAGCCCGTGCGGCGATTGAGCACATCCAGCCCCGCCGGCGTTTGAGGCGCAGGGTCCGGGGCGGAGCCCCGCGGCGTAGGACCGGTGCCGCACCAGGCACCCGTCCCGGGCGGAGCCCAGTCGTACCCTCGTATCCATGACCACGGACCCCGCCCCCACCAACGATCCCGGCCGCCGGATCGACACCCTGCCCACCCTGACTGCCGAGCAATCCACCACCGTTCTCGCCCTGCTCGGCGAAGCCGCCCACACGGACGGCCAGCAAGCCGTCTCCGAGCAGGGCCGGCTGCAACTGCGGGGAGGCGAGCGGGAAGGCATCCGGCACCTGCTGCTCAGCGTCGGCGACGACCTGGTCGGCTACGCGCAGCTGGAGGACACCGACCCCGTAGAGGCCCCTGCCGCCGAACTGGTCGTGCACCCGGCACACCGGGGCCACGGTCACGGACGGGCCCTCGGCAGCGCACTGCTCGCCGCCTCCGGCAAGCGGCTGCGGGTGTGGGCACACGGCGGACACAGCGCGGCACGCCACCTCGCGCAGGTTCTCGGGCTGACCCTGTTCCGCGAACTGCGGCAGATGCGGCGGCCGTTGGAGAACCTGGACCTCGCGGAGCCGGCCCTGCCCGAGGGCGTCCGGATCCGTACGTTCGTGCCCGGCCAGGACGACACGGCATGGCTCGCGGTGAACAAGGCGGCGTTCGCCCACCACCCCGAGCAGGGCACGCTCACCCAGCGCGACCTGGACGACCGCAAGGCCGAATCCTGGTTCGACCCGGCGGGCTTCTTCCTCGCGTTCCGCGGTGACGAGCTGGTCGGCTTCCACTGGACGAAGGTGCACGCGCAGGAGCGACTCGGCGAGGTGTACGTCGTCGGGGTGGCGCCCGCGGGCCAGGGCGGCGGCCTCGGCAAGGCGCTGACGGCGACGGGCCTGCGGCACCTGGCGGCGGCCGGACTTCCGACCGCGATGCTCTACGTCGACGCCGACAACAAGGCGGCGGTGAGCGTGTACGAGCGGCTCGGTTTCACCACGTACGAAACGGATTTGATGTACCGAACCGAGTCCTGACCTGGGGTTTTACCGGTACGACCCACGTTGAGGGGGCGGCGTCGCTTGACGCCGCCCCCTCTCTTGCATCACCCTTTCACTACTTGATTAGTGAAAGGGGGTACGCCGTGGCACAAGGGTCCGCACCGGAACCGGTCATAGAGTTCCGCATCGACCGCCACACAGGCGTTTCCACCTACCTCCAGATCGTTCACCAGACCGAGCACGCACTGCGGCTCGGACTGCTCGAACCCGGCGACAAGCTGCCTACGGCCCGCGAGGTAGTGGAGGCGACGGCGATCAATCCGAACACCGTGCTGAAGGCATACCGAGAGCTGGAGCGCTCCGGACTCGTCGAGGCCCGGCGCGGGCTCGGCACGTTCGTCCGCGCGACGCTCGGCTCCGGCTCCGCCGACTCCCCGCTGAGGGCGGAGCTCGGGGACTGGACGGCCAGGGCGAAGGAGGCGGGCCTCGACCGGGAGGACGTCGAGGCCCTGTTCGGCAGCGTCCTGGAGGCGCACTTCGGCACCACATCCAAGGGGACTTCATGAGCACGGCCATCGAGGCGAACGGCCTCGTCAAGCGCTACGGACGGCGCGCTGCGGCGGCCCTGGACGACTGCTCGTTCCGGCTGCCCGCGGGCCGGATCAGCGCGCTCGTCGGGCCCAACGGAGCGGGCAAGTCGACGCTGCTGACCATCGCGGCCGGCCTGTCGCGCCCCACCTCGGGGAGCATCTCCGTGCTCGGCGCCGCCCCTGGCGCGCACCGCGCGAAGGTGTCCTACCTCTCCCAGGGCAAGCCCCTGTACCCCCAGCTGTCGGTCGCGGACACCCTGCGGACGGGCGCCGACCTCAACCCGGAGCGCTGGGATGCCGCGTACGCGTCGAAGATCGTCGAGCAGGGCCAGCTCGACCCGAAGGCGAAGATCCGCTCGCTCTCCGGCGGCCAGCGCACCCGCGTCGCGCTCGCCCTGGCCCTCGGCAAGCGCCCCGAGCTGATGCTGCTCGACGAGCCGATGGCCGACCTCGACCCGCTGGCGCGGCACGAGTTGATGGGCACGCTGATGGCGGACGCGGCCGAGCACGGCACGACGGTCCTGATGTCCTCGCACATCGTGACCGAACTGGCCGACGCCTGCGACCACCTGCTGCTGCTCGGCGGCGGCCGGATCCGGCTCGGCGGCGGCATCGACGATCTGATCGGCGCGCACAGCCTGGTCACGGGCCGCGGCGACCTCGCCCCGCACACGGTGGTCGAGTCACGCGCCTCGGGCCGCGGCGTCACCGCCCTGATCCGCAGGGACGGGCCGATCGGCGAGGGCTGGCAGGTCCAGGAGCCCTCCCTGGAGGAGCTGCTCCTGGCCCACCTCCGCTCGCCCGACGCCCCACCCCTGATCACGCCGGGCACCACGGCGGGCCCGCGCCGGACGGCGGTGCCGGCATGAGTGCCCCGTCCCTCGACAAGCCCGCCAAGTCCGCCAAGCCCTCCGGCGTGCGCCGCACGAAGCCCGGACCCGACGGCCTGGTGTGGACGGTCCTGCGGCTGCACCGCCCGGCGATGTGGGTGTGGACCGGCTACGTGGCGGTCAGCCTCGGCCTGCTCCTGTGGCTGTGGGGCCCCGGCTCGTCGGGGGCCCAGTCCGCCTTCGACAAGATGGGCTACAGCGGAGCGCAAAACAACGCGTGGCAGGGCTCGTTCTCCCCGTTCCTGCGGTTCTTCGACCACTCCTTCGACACCCTCTTCTACGATCCGCTGACCATGGCCCGGATCGGCGCGTGTGTCATCGCCGTCTTCGCCGCGGGCCCGCTGATCGCCCGCGAACTGGAGCAGGGCACCGCCCAGTTGGCGTGGACCCAGTCCGTCTCCCCGGCCCGCTGGCTGGCCGCGAAGCTGTACGTGCCCGCCGCGCTCATCACCGTCGGCACCACGCTCGTCGTGATCCTCTACCGCCTGGTGTGGGACGGCCGGAACCATCTGCTCGTCGCCGGCATCGGCCCGCGCGACTTCGACTTCTCCGTGGGTCCCGCGACGGTGGCGAACGCCCTGTTCGGCCTGGCCATCGGGGTGTTGGCCGCGCTGGTGCTGCGCCGGACGCTGCCGGCAGCCGCCCTCGCCGGGGTCGTGACGTACCTGGTGGGCGCGTTCCGCTCCAACTCCTGGCCGCTCCAGGGCAAATACCTGCAGCCGGAGATCCCCGTGCACAGCAAGGCGGTCACGTCGACGGGCGCGGAGATCCGCGACCCCGGCTGCAATACGCAGCACTGCCTGGACCAGCACGACATCACCGGCTTCACCCGCCACTACCTCCCCTCCCCCGACTTCTGGCCGCGCCAGCTCGCCGAGACCGGCATCCTGCTCGGGCTCACCGCCCTGGCCGTCGTGGCCGCTTTCCTGGTGCTGCGCCGGTTCCAGCCGGAGCCGTCGGCAACCCCGCTCACGAAGGAGACCACCGCATGAGCGCCGCCACGATTTCCCTGGGCCTGCCCCGGACGGTCCTGCGAGTGCACCGCGTCGCCGCCTGGCTGTGGATCGCCTTCGTCGTCGTGACGGGCGCCGCGCTGCTGTGGCTGTGGGGCCCCGGTACGGCCGCGCTCGACATCACGGGACACTGCGACCCGGCGGTGGCGAACGGCTGCACGGCGAAGGGCGCCAGCGGGGACACGTACCACTACGTCCTCACCCTCGCGGACACGCTGATCACGCTGCTGCCGGTGGCGGCCTCGGTGTTCGCGGGCAGCGTGCTCATCGGGCGCGAACTGGGCACGGGGACGGCCGAGTTGGCGTGGACGCAGTCCGTGTCCCCGGCCCGCTGGCTCGCCACGAAGCTGGCCGTGCCCGCGATGTTCCTGGTCCTCGGCACGACCGTCCTGGTCCTCCTGCGCCGGCTCGTCGCCTCGGCGGCCCCCGGCCTCTCGGACAACCGCTGGCACGATTCGGCGGCGAACAGCGCCCTCGGCACGACGGCCGTGACCCTGCCGCTGCTCGGCCTGGCCATCGGCGCGGTCGTGGCACTCCTTATGCGCCGGACCCTGTCCGCGGCCCCCTTCTCCCTGATCGCCATGGCCGTCGTGATGGGCGTGCTCGGCGCGGTCCGCGACCGGCTGTGGCCCACGGTCACGGTGACCGGCGACCTGCGCGGGGGCTACCCCTCCTTCGCAGGTTCCGTGACCACCGAGGGCGCGCTGACCGGCTCCGGCGCGCGCGTCGCCGACCCCCTGTGTGTCGACGACCGCGCCTGCCTGGCCTCGCACGACATCACGGGCTACTACCGTGAGGGCCACCCGCCGTCCCACTTCTGGCCCCTCCAGCTCGTCGAGACGGGCCTGATCCTCGCCCTCACGGGGGCAGCCACAGCCACGGCCTTCTGGCTCCTCCGCCGCCGAGCACGGTAAGAGTGCCGCGCCTCAAACGCCGGCGGGGCTATTGATAGCCCCTGCAGGGGGCACCTCCCAGCGTTAGCTGGGGGAGATTGAGCAGGCCCGTCCGGCAGGACTTTCGGGAAGGGGCGGGGCGGGGAGACAAACCCCCCGCGGGCCGCACGCCCATAGCCCGTACGTCATGTCGCCGTAACCGTCGATTCAGACGGGCTTGCGACGCTCACGGAATGCAGCCCCCCGCCCCCGAGCCCGACGGCCCCGCCCACCGCGGCACCCTCGCGCTCGCGCCCGCGTACTCCGACGCCGTCGACGCGCCCCGGACGCCGTCCACGCGGAAGAATGGGGCCATGAGCCAGCCGAACGCCGCACAGGACCAGACGACCGACGCTGCTCCGGCCCCCTCGGCCGCGCAGCCCCAGCCGTCCGTGGGGTCGCTCGCCGCGCACCGGCCGCACCCCGTGGCCGGCGGCGAGTACGACCTGGCCGCAGCGAAGCTCGCCGGCATCGTCGCCGATATCGACGCGGACCCGGACGACTACGAGGAGAGCTACGCGGGCCAAGAGGGCGCGGAGCTCCCGCAGGGCCGCTTCCTGGACCGCGAGCGCAGCTGGCTCGCGTTCAACGAGCGGGTCCTGGAGCTCGCCGAGGACCCGAGCACCCCCCTCCTGGAACGGGCGAACTTCCTGGCGATCTTCGCCTCGAACCTGGACGAGTTCTTCATGGTCCGGGTGGCGGGCCTGAAGCGCCGCATCGCGACCGGCGTCGCCACCCGCTCGGCCTCGGGCCTGCAGCCCCGCGAGGTCCTGGACCTGATCTGGAACCGCTCCCGCGAACTCATGGCCCGGCACGCCGCCTGCTACCAGGACGAGATCGCCCCGTCCCTCGCCGACGAGGGCATCCACGTCGTGCGCTGGAACGAGCTCACGGACAAGGAGCAGGCCCGGCTCTACACGCTGTTCATGCAGCAGATCTTCCCGGTGCTCACGCCGCTGGCCGTCGATCCCGCGCACCCCTTCCCGTACATCTCGGGGCTCTCCCTCAACCTCGCCGTCGTCGTCTCGAACCCCGTGTCGGGCCATCGTCACTTCGCCCGGGTGAAGGTTCCGCCGCTGCTCTCCCGCTTCCTCGAGGCCTCGCCGCAGCGCTACGTCCCCATCGAGGACGTCATCGCCGCTCCCAGGCACCTCGGCGAGCTGTTCCCCGGCATGAAGGTCGAGGAGCACCACATGTTCCGGCTGACCCGGAACGAGGACCTGGAGGTGGAGGAGGACGACGCCGAGAACCTGCTCCAGGCCCTGGAGAAGGAGCTGATGCGGCGCCGCTTCGGGCCGCCGGTGCGCCTCGAGGTCGAGGAGACCATCGACTCGGACATACTCAGCCTCCTCGTGAAGGAGCTGAAGATCAGCGAGGCCGAGGTGTACCCGCTGCCGGGCCCCCTGGACCTCACGGGACTCTTCTCCATCGCGGGCATCGACCGCCCCGAGCTGAAGTACCCCAAATTCGTCGCCGGCACCCACCGCGACCTCGCCGAGGTGGAGTCCTCCTCGGCCCCCGACATCTTCGCCGCGCTGCGCGGCCACGACGTGCTGCTGCACCACCCGTACGACTCGTTCTCCACCTCCGTACAGGCCTTCCTGGAGCAGGCCGCGGCGGACCCGGACGTGCTCGCCATCAAGCAGACGCTGTACCGGACCTCGGGCGACTCACCGATCGTGGACGCGCTGATAGAGGCCGCCGAGGCCGGCAAGCAGGTGCTCGTCCTGGTCGAGATCAAGGCGCGCTTCGACGAGCAGGCCAACATCAAGTGGGCCCGCAAGCTGGAGGAGTCGGGCTGCCATGTCGTCTACGGTCTCGTCGGCCTGAAGACGCACTGCAAGCTGTCGCTCGTCGTACGCCAGGAGGGCGACCAGCTCGTCCGGTACTCGCACGTCGGCACGGGCAACTACCACCCCAAGACCGCTCGTCTGTATGAGGACCTGGGTCTGCTGACGGCCAATCAAGAGGTCGGCGCCGACCTCTCCGACCTCTTCAACCGGCTGTCGGGATACTCGCGCCGCGAGACCTACCGCCGCCTCCTCGTCGCCCCCAAGTCCCTTCGTACGGGCCTGATCACGCGGATCGAGAAGGAGGTCCAGCACCACCGTGCGGGCCGCCCCGCGCACGTCCGCATCAAGGTCAACTCGATGGTCGACGAGGCCGTCATCGACGCGCTCTACCGGGCCTCGCAGGCGGGTGTCCCCGTCGACATCTGGGTACGCGGCATCTGCGCCGTCCGCCCCGGTGTCGCGGGTCTGTCGGAGAACGTCCGGGTCCGCTCGGTCCTCGGCCGCTTCCTGGAGCACTCCCGCGTCTTCGCCTTCGGCAACGGCGGCGAACCGGAGGTCTGGATCGGCAGCGCCGACATGATGCACCGCAACCTCGACCGCCGTATCGAGGCCCTGGTCCGCGTGGAGGACCCGGCCCATCGCGCGGCGCTCGGCCGACTGCTCGAAACGGGGATGTCCGACGCCACCGCCTCCTGGCACCTGGGCGCGGACGGCAACTGGACCCGGCACGCGCTGGACGCGGACGGCCAACCCCTGCGCAACGTACAGGAGATGCTCATAGACGCCCGGAGGCGCCGGCGTGGCACAGCGACACCTTGAGTCCAGCGAGCCGCTGAACGGGAACGATGTCGATGCCCTGGGGTGTTATCTCCGCTCCCGGGCCACCGAGTTCCTGCGGTCGTTGCGGCAGCATCGCGAGAGTGGGGCGACGGGGGAGACGGCGGAGGCGGCGCGCGCGTTGCGCCGTGCGGCGCGGCGGATCAGTGGAACCTTGCACACGTTCCGGCCCCTCCTCGACACGGAGTGGTCGGATGCGTTGCGGCCCGAACTGGCGTGGTTGTCGGGCACGTTGGCCCGCGAGCACGCGTACGCGTCCCGCCTGGACCGGCTGACCTCGGCCCTCCACACCTTGACGTCACGGGGCTCCGCCCCATCGCCGGCGGGGCTGTTTATAGCCCCTGCGGCGATTGAGCAGGCCCGTCCGGCAGGACTTTCGGGAAGGGGCGGGGCGGGGGAAGCAAGGCGTCCCCCGGCGCCGCGCACCGATACGACGGCCCCCGCCCCGGCGCCCACGCCCGAGCCCCGGGACACCCTCACCCTCGGCGCCGCCAAGGCATCCGCCCTGCTCGACCGCCAGCTCACCCTCGCCCGCACCCGGGCCCACAGCACCGCCCTCCAGTCCCTCGGCTCCGCCCGCTTCCACGCGGTCGCGGACAACGTGGCCGTACTGGCCAGCGACGTCCCCCTGGCCACCACCGCCACCCGCACCGAGCTGGAGAAGCTCGCCGCGGAGGCCGAATCCCGCCTCACCGAGGCCACCACCGCCCTCCACCACACCAGCCACCCGTACAACGCGGACGCCGACGCCTCCTGGCACCACGTACGCCTCCTGCTCCGCCTGCACCGCTACGCCCGCGAAGTGCTCCCGGACGCCCCCAGGGACGTACGACTCCTCGAAGCGGCCGACGCCCTGAACACCCACAGGGACGCCGCCGAGGCCGCCGCCGCCGCGGCCCACGGGGCCCGCACCCCCCGCATCGCGCCCACGACCGCGTACGCCCTCGGCGTACTCCACGCCGACCAGCGCCACGAGGTCGCGGCCGCCAGGCTCGCGTTCGGACAGGCATGGCAACGACAGACGGTGGGCACCCCATGACCGTGCATCAGGACGACCGCCACGACGGCCCCCGCACGATCCTCGCGGCAGGCTGCGTCCTGTGGCGCCGGGCACCAACTCCGACGTCAACTCCTCACGATGGCCGGGGAATTGAGATCTGCCTGGTCCACCGACCCAAGTACGACGACTGGTCGCACCCCAAAGGGAAGCTCAAGCGCGGCGAGGACGCTCTCACCGGGGCCCTGCGCGAGGTACGCGAGGAAACCGGCCACGACTGCGCCCCCGGCGCCACGCTCCCCACGATCCGCTACCTCGCGAACGGCCGTCCCAAGCAGGCGAGTTACTGGGCCGCGGAAGCGACCTCCGGCACGTTCACGCCGAACCGCGAAGTCGACCGCATCAGCTGGCTCACACCCCCCGAGGCGCGCGCCCGCCTCACCCAGCCCAGGGACCGCGCCCTCGTCGACGCCCTGCTGGACGCCCTCCACACCACCTGAAGATCACGTTCCGTAGCCGCACCGTGACCTAACCACCCCGCCCGCTTAGGTTCACCCTGCGTTCACTCATGCCCATCGGCCGCTTCACCTGATCTGCCTAATTTCAGCCTTACGCGGTGCGTCCCCGGCCCCCGGGAACGGTCCGCCGCTCGACTGGAAACCAACCGCAGATCGCACGCCGCCACAGAGACAGAGAAGCCCGGCGGCTCCTGGAAGGAACATCCGAAAGTGAAGCTTCAGCGCAAGAACCGGCTCCGCGCCCTCTCCTTCGGCGCTCTCGCCGTCTCCGGCGCCCTGGCCCTCACGGCGTGCGGCTCCGACGACACCAGCGGCGGCTCGGGCGGCACCAGCGCCTCGGCCAAGGCGGGCAACATCAAGTGCGACGACGCCAAGGGCCAGCTCCTCGGCATCGGTTCGTCCGCCCAGGCCAACGCCATAGACGCCTGGCGCCAGGCCTACTCCCAGGCCTGCTCCGACGTGCAGCTCAACTACAAGCCCGACGGTTCGGGCGCCGGCGTCACCGCCTTCAACCAGGGCCAGGTCGCCTTCGCCGGATCCGACTCGGCGCTCAAGCCCGAAGAGGTCGCCGCCTCGAAGAAGGTCTGCAAGGGCGGCCAGGGCATCGACCTGCCGATGGTCGGCGGCCCGATCGCCGTCGCGTTCAACGTCGCGGGCGTCGACAACCTGACGCTGGATGCCAAGACCCTCGCCCAGATCTTCGACTCGAAGATCACCAAGTGGAACGACCCGGCGATCAAGAAGTTGAACCCGGACGCCAAGCTGCCGTCCACCAAGATCCAGGCGTTCCACCGCTCCGACGAGTCCGGCACCACGGACAACTTCACCAAGTACCTCAAGTCCGCCGCCCCGGGCGACTGGAAGTACGAGGGCGGCAAGGCCTGGCAGGCCAAGGGCGGCCAGTCCGCGCAGGGCTCCTCCGGCCTCGCCCAGCAGGTGAAGCAGACCGACGGCGCCATCACGTACGTCGAGCTGTCCTACGCCAAGGACGGCGTCAAGACCGTCGACATCGACACCGGCGCCGACCAGCCCGTCAAGGCCACCACGGAGAACGCCTCGAAGGCGATCGCCGACGCCAAGGTCGTGGGCACCGGCAAGGACCTCGCCCTGGAGCTGAACTACGCGACCAAGGCGGCGGGCGCGTACCCGATCACCCTGGTCACGTACGAGATCGTCTGCGACAAGGGCAACAAGGCGGAGACCCTGCCCGCCACCAAGTCCTTCCTGAACTACACCTCGTCCGAGGACGGCCAGGCGGCCCTCGCCGACCTGGGCTACGCCCCGATTCCCACCGAGATCAACAAGAAGGTCCGCGAGACCGTCGCGAGCATCAGCTGACCCAAGAGTGCGGGCCGCCTCCCGGAGGCGGCCCGCACCGTCCGGTGCACCGCCGCCAGAAGCCCCGTAGCCCTCAACCCCCTTAACCGGGACGGGACTTCGCAGACCGGAGAACCCTCATGGACATAACCACGCAAGCCCCGGCGCCGCCACCGGCGCCCACCGATCGCCCCTCACCCGCCGAGCAGAAGCGCGCCGCCCGCGGCGCCACCCGCCCCGGAGACCGGGTCTTCCTCGGCCTCTCGCGCGGCTCGGGCATCCTGCTCCTGGTGATCATGGCCGCGATCGCGGTCTTCCTGACCTACCGCGCCTCGCTGGTCCTCTCGAAGAACGAGGGCAACTTCCTCACGACCTTCGAGTGGAACGCGACCGCGAGCCCGCCCGTCTTCGGCATCGCCGTCCTCGTCTTCGGCACGATCGTCACCTCGATCATCGCCATGGTGATCGCGGTGCCCGTCGCCGTCGGCATCGCGCTCTTCCTGACGCACTACGCGCCGAAGAAGCTGAGCGGGATCATCGCCTACGTCATCGACCTGCTGGCCGCCGTGCCGTCCATCGTGTACGGCCTGTGGGGCGCACTGTTCCTCGTGCCGCACATGACCGGCGTCTTCCACTGGCTCGACGACTACTTCGGCTGGACCGGCATCTTCGAGTACCAGGGCGGCGCCCCGCGCACCCTGCTCACCGTCGGCATCCTGCTCGCGATCATGATCCTGCCGATCATCACCAACGTCTCCCGCGAGGTCTTCCGGCAGGCGCCCCAGATGCACCAGGAGGCGGCGCTCGCGCTCGGCGCGACCCGCTGGGAGGTCATCCGGATGTCGGTGATCCCCTTCGGCCGCTCCGGCGTCATCTCCGCCTCGATGCTCGGCCTCGGCCGCGCGCTCGGCGAGACGATGGCCGTCGCCACGGTCCTCTCCCCCGACTTCCTGATCCACACCAGCCTGCTCGACCCGGGCGGCGGCACCTTCGCGCAGAACATCGCCGCGAAGTTCTCCGAGGCCAACGACCAGGGCCGCGACGCCCTCATCGCCTCCGGCCTTGTCCTCTTCGTCATCACCCTGTTGGTCAACGGCGCGGCCCGCCTGATCATCGCCCGCCGCAAGGAGTACTCGGGGGCCAACGCATGAGCAACGCAGCCGTTCCGACCCGGACGCCGGACACGCCGCGCACGCCGAGCACACTGAGCGCCGCGCGCCTGCCCCGCTGGGCCCCCTGGGCCATCGCCGTCGGCTCGATCGCCGCGGGCTGCGCCATCGGCCTCGGTGCCGGGCTCTCCAGCCGCATCCAGTGGGGCCTGATCGCGGCCCTCCTGTTCGTCCTCGTCTCGTACGCCCTCGCCGCCAAGGTCGAGGGCCGCCGCCAGGCCAAGGACCGCCTCGCGACCAGCGTCGTCTGGGTCGCCTTCATCCTCGCCGTGGTCCCCCTCGCGTCCCTCGTCTACGAGACGATCGCGCGCGGCATCAAGGTCCTCGACCCGTACTTCCTGAGCCACTCGATGGGCTTCGTCACCTCGTACCAGGAGGGCGGCGGCATCTACCACGCCATCCTCGGCACGCTGGAACAGGTCGGCATCGCCACCGTGATCTCGGTGCCGATCGGTCTGCTCACGGCGATCTACCTGGTCGAGTACGGCCGCGGGAAGCTGGCGAAGGCGGTCACGTTCTTCGTGGACGTCATGACGGGCATCCCCTCCATCGTGGCCGGCCTGTTCATCCTGTCCTTCTGGATCCTGATCCTCGGCTTCGGCTTCTCCGGCTTCGCCGGCTCGATGGCGCTGGCCATCCTGATGATCCCGGTCGTGGTCCGCTCCACCGAGGAGATGCTCAAGCTCGTCCCGAACGAGCTGCGCGAGGCCTCCCTGGCCCTCGGCGTCCCGAAGTGGCGCACGATCCTCAAGGTCGTCCTGCCGACGTCGATCGGCGGCATCACGACCGGCGTCATGCTGGCCGTCGCCCGCATCGCCGGCGAGACCGCCCCGGTGCTGCTGCTGGTCTTCGGCAACCCGCTGATCAACGGCAACCCGTTCGAAGGCCCGCAGGCCTCGCTGCCGCTGTACATCTACCAGCAGTACGCGAGCAGCGGCGGCAGCCAGGCGGCGTACGACCGCGCCTGGGCGGCGGCCCTGGTGCTCATCGCCTTCATCATGATCCTCAACCTCGCGGCCCGCGGCGTAGCCCGCTGGAAGGCCCCGAGCGCCGGTCGCTGACGCGGCCACCTCAGCGACGTAGCGACGCAAGCAATCGGAAGTGAACTGAACCCATGGCCAAGCGAATCGACGTAAGCGGACTCACCGCCTACTACAGCGCCCACAAGGCGATCGAAGACATCTCGATGACCGTCGAGCCCCGCTCGGTGACGGCCTTCATCGGCCCGTCCGGCTGCGGCAAGTCGACGTTCCTGCGCACCCTCAACCGGATGCACGAGGTCACCCCCGGCGGCCGCGTCGAGGGCAAGGTGCTCCTGGACGACGAGGACCTGTACGGCTCCCACATCGACCCGGTCGCCGTGCGCCGCACCGTCGGCATGGTCTTCCAGCGCCCCAACCCCTTCCCCACCATGTCGATCTTCGACAACGTGGCGGCGGGCCTGCGGCTCAATGGCAGCTACAAGAAGTCGGAGCTCGCCGACGTCGTCGAGAAGTCCCTGAAGGGCGCCAACCTCTGGAACGAGGTCAAGGACCGCCTGAACAAGCCCGGCTCGGGCCTCTCCGGCGGCCAGCAGCAGCGCCTCTGCATCGCCCGCGCCATCGCGGTCGAGCCCCAGGTCCTCCTCATGGACGAGCCCTGCTCGGCGCTCGACCCGATCTCCACCCTCGCGATCGAGGACCTGATCGGGGAGTTGAAGGAGCGCTTCACGATCGTCATCGTGACGCACAACATGCAGCAGGCGGCCCGCGTCTCGGACCGCACCGCGTTCTTCAACCTCTCGGCGGTCGGCCAGCCCGGCAAGCTCGTCGAGATCGACGAGACGGAACGCATCTTCTCCAACCCGTCCGTCCAGGCCACGGAGGACTACATCTCCGGCCGCTTCGGCTGACCCACCTCCCCGACCCCCCGCGGTGCTGCATGGCGGTGCCACCCCGGGGCCCAGAAAAGGCCCGCCCCCCGAGAGGGGGCGGGGGGTTTCGCAAATAAAACCCCAGCGGCGTTTGATCACGGCAATACAGCCCCCCCGGCGGTTTA
>NZ_JBEOVM010000037.1:0-58990 GCF_040295505.1 Streptomyces sp. NPDC002790
GGGCCCGGGGGCGCCCCCCCGAGGCGCCGGCCCGGGAGCCGCCTGCTCAATCGCCGCAGGGGCTTGAAGAGGCCGCAGGGGCCTAAAAGGCGTCGCCCCACTCCGCCTTCCGGGCCTCGCGGTAAGCGGATCCGTGGCGCTTGGTCACCGTGATCCGGTCCAGGGCCCCCCGGGACTCGCAGAGGTCGAGGAGGACCTGGCCCTTGCGGAGTTGGGGTTTGCGGACGATTCGGGACGCGGCCGGGTCCGGCGCGAAGCGGGTCGCCGCGACGTAGGCGAACTTCTCGTCCTCGTACGCGAGGGAGCCGCCCTTGATCTGACGGTGCAGCGAGGACCGGGCGACCCGCGCCGAGAAGTGGCACCAGTCCGTGCCCGGCACGATGGGACAGGCGGCACTGTGCGGGCAGGGCGCCGCGACGTGGAACCCGGCCGCGATGAGCCGGTCCCGGGCCTCGATGACGCGCGCGTAGCCGTCAGGGGTGCCGGGCTCGATGATGACCACGGCGCCGGTGGCGGCCCGCGCGGCGGCGTCGACGACCACCGCGCGGTCCCCCTCGGTCAGCTCCTTGAGCACGTACGAGACGGTGACGAGGTCGGCCTCGGGGGTGTCGTGCGCGCCGATCCGTCCCCGTTCCCAGCGCACCGAGTCCGCCAAGTCACCCTGTGACGCGGCCAGTTCGCGGCCGAGGTCGAGCGCGGGCTGCGACCAGTCGACGACCGTCGTGGTCCGCTCCCCCGGCCACACGTCCCGCGCCGCCCACACGGCCGCGCCGGTGCCGCCCCCGATGTCCAGGTGCCCGGTCGGCCGCCAGTCGGCCGCGGCGTCCAGCGCGTGCAGCGCGGAGCGCACCGCCTCGAACGTGGCCGGCATCCGGTACGCCGCGTACGCCACGACGTCCGCCCGCTCGCGCAGGATCGGGGCGTCGGTCGGGGTGGTCCCCCGGTAGTTCGCGATGAGCCGCTCGACGGCCTTCGTCGCCTGCGTGGGCGGGAGGCCGTCGAGGAGCGCGGCGAGGGTGGACCGGAGGGTGTCGGAGGTCGACTGGAGGGGGGCGTTCACCCCGTGATTCTACGAAGTGGTGACGCCGGCTACGGGTCCGCCTCAGACCACGGCCCGCGCCACCCGGTTCGCCGCCGCGACCCGCGGACCGTTCGCCGGGCCCCGGCGGCGCGGGTGCACGGTGTTGGCGAGCAGGACCAGGAAGGTGTCGGTCGCCGGGTCCATCACCAGGGACGTTCCCGTGAAACCGGTGTGGCCCGCCGCGCCGCGCCCCGCCAGTTCGCCCATGAACCAGGACTGGTCGAGGCGGAACCCGAGGCCGGGCGGGGTCAGCATCAGGTCGACGAAGTCGGGGCCGAGGATGCGGGCCGTGCCGTAGGAGCCGCCGGTGAGGAGCGTGCGGCACAGGATGGCCAGGTCGTACGCCGTGGAGAAGAGGCCCGCGTGACCGGCCACGCCGCCGACCGCCCAGGCGTTCTCGTCGTGCACCTCGCCGCGCAGCATGCCCCGGTCGGCCTTGGCCCAGGGGCGGCGCTGGTCCTCGGTGGCGGCGGCGTCCGGGCACGGACCGTACGACGTGGCGGTCATGCCGAGGGGGCGGGTGATGCCCTCGCGGATCAGGACGTCGAGGGGGCGGTCCGTGATCCGTTCGAGGACGTGCTGGAGGAGCAGCATGTTCAGGTCGGAGTAGAGGTGGTCGCCCGGTGGGGAGGACGGCGCCTCCGCGCGCAGGAGGGCCAGGCGTGCGGTCGCGTCCGGGGCGTCGTACAGCGGGAGTTCGGGGCGCAGGCCCGAGGTGTGGGTGAGCAGTTCGCGGACCGTGATGCCGTGCCGGGCGGCGGCCGTGAACTCGGGGACGTAGGCGCCGACCTTCGCGTCGATGCCGAGTCTGCCGCGCTCGATCTGCTGCACGGCGGCGATCGAGGTGAAGATCTTGGTGAGCGAGGCCAGGTCGAAGGGGGTGTCCGCCGTCATCGGGACGCGGGCCTCGGCCGGCAGCTCGATTCCCGTGTCCGTCGCCTCGTCGTACGACGCGTAGCGCGCCGCCCAGCCGTGCGCCGCCTCCACCGCGATCACCGGGCCGCGCCCCGCGAGCGCGACGACCCCCGCGCACCAGGGCCGCGCGCCCTCGGGCAGCCGGCGCACGTCGGAGACGAGCCCGGCGAGGTGCTCGGCGTCGAGCCCTGCCCGCTCGGGGGTGTCGTGGCGCAGTCTCGGCGCGTTCAGCGCTGCTCACCCGCCGCACGCTGTTGCCAGGGGCGGCACAGGGTCACGAAGGCGAGCGCGGCGACGAGTCCGCAGACGAGCTGGACCAGCGCCATCGGGACGGCCGTGTGCTCGCCCGCGATGCCGACGAGCGGGGAGGCGATCGCGCCGATCAGGAACGAGGACGTGCCGAGCAGCGCGGACGCGGAGCCCGCCGCGTGCGGGGTGCGCATGAGGGCGAGGGCGTTGGTGTTGGGCGTGGTCAGGGCCATGCAGGCCATGAGGACGAAGAGGCCGGCGGCGACGGGGGCGAGGCCGAGTTCCTCGGGTGTCCCGAAGACGCCGGTCGCGGCGAGGAGGAGGAAGGCGGCGGCGAGGACGACCAGGGTGAGGCCGATGCCGAGCACCTTGTCGAGGTTGACCCGGCCGACGAGCACCTTGCCGTTGAGCTGGCCGACGGCGATCAGGCCGATCGAGTTGAGCCCGAAGAGGAGGCTGAACGTCTGCGGGGACGCCCCGTAGATCTCCTGGATCACGAACGGGCTGGCGCTCACGTACGCGAAGAGCGCCGCGAAGGCGAAGCCGCCGACGAGCGTGTAGCCGAGGAAGACGCGGTCGGCGAGCAGGCCTCGCATCGTGCGCAGCGCCTCCGCGGTGCCGCCGCTGTGCCGCCGCTCGGGTGCGAGGGTCTCCGGCAGGAACTTCCACACGACGGCGGTGAGCGCGATGCCGATGCCGGTCAGTACGACGAAGACGCCGCGCCAGTCGGTGAACCGCAGCACCTGGCCGCCGATCAGCGGCGCGATGATCGGGGCGATGCCGGAGATCAGCATGAGGGACGAGAAGAAGCGGGCCATCGCGACGCCGTCGTAGAGGTCGCGGACCACGGCGCGGGCGATCACGATGCCCGCCGAGCCGGCGAGGCCCTGCGCCAGCCGGAAGGCGATGAGCAGCGTGGCGTTCGGTGCGAAGGCGCAGATCGCGGTGGCCACGATGTAGATCAGCAGGCTGATGATCAGCGGTCGGCGCCGGCCCCACTTGTCGCTCATCGGGCCGACCACGAGCTGCCCGAGCGCCATGCCGGTCAGGCACGCGGTGAGGGTGAGCTGGGCGGTGGCGGCCGAGGTGTGCAGGGCCTCGGTGACCTCCGGCAGGGCCGGCAGGTACATGTCCATGGAGAGCGGCGGTACCGCGGTGAGGCCGCCGAGGATGAAGGTGACGAGGAGGCTCGCGCCGGCCCCGACCACCGCCTTGGGAACGGGCGTTGGGGTCGCGGCGTGGACCTCACCGGTCGCGTCCTCCCCCGTGGTGCTCCCGGTGGAACATCCGCTGTCCTTCATCCCGCTGCCCCTCGTTTCCCTTCGCCTCTCCCGGCCACCTGTGCGATTCCCTATGCTCTCAGCTCGGTGGTGCGGTCGAGACCAATTTCTGGAGTGGGTGGGACGCGGTGACAGAGCGGGTGCGTTGGGGAATCCTCGCGACGGGAGGGATCGCCGGGTCGTTCACGGCCGATCTGCTGGACCTGCCGGACGCCGAGGTGGTGGCGGTGGCCTCGCGCACGGAGGCCTCCGCGAAGGCGTTCGCGGAGCGCTTCGGGATCGAGCGGGCGTACGGCGACTGGGCCTCGCTCGCCGCGGACGAGGACGTGGATGTCGTGTACGTCGCGACGCCGCACGCCGCGCACCGGGAGGCGGCCGGGCTCTGTCTGGAGGCGGGGCGCGCGGTGCTGTGCGAGAAGGCGTTCGCGCTGAACGCGCGGGAGGCGGCGGAGCTGGTGACGCTCGCGCGCTCGCGGGGCGTGTTCCTGATGGAGGCCATGTGGATGTACTGCAATCCGCTGGTGCGGCGGATGAAGGCGCTCGTCGACGACGGGGCGATCGGTGAAGTCCGCACGGTGCAGGCCGACTTCGGCCTCGCGGGACCCTTCCCGCCCTCGCACCGGCTGCGTGATCCGGCGCAGGGCGGCGGCGCGCTCCTCGACCTCGGCGTGTACCCGGTGTCGTTCGCGCAGCTGCTGCTCGGGGAGCCCGCCGCCGTGACGGCGTCCGCGCAGCTCTCCGAGGAGGGCGTCGACCTCCAGACCGGGATGCTGCTCTCGTGGGACAACGGCGCCCACGCGCTGCTGCACTGCGCGCTCAACGCCGGTACGGGCGTGACCGCTTCGGTCACCGGGTCGGCCGGGCGGATCGACGTGCCGGGCGGGTTCTTCTGCCCGGAGCGGTTCGTGCTGCACCGGGACGGGCGGGATCCGGAGGAGTTCGTGGCGGCGCCGGAGGACGGGCCGCACGACTCCATGCGGCACGAGGCGATCGAGGTGATGCGGCGGGTCCGGGCGGGCGACACGGAGTCGCCGCTGGTGCCGCTGGAGGGTTCGCTCGCCGTGATGCGGACGCTCGACGCCGTCAGGGAACGGGTCGGCGTCCGCTATCCCGGCGAGGACTGAATCCCGGCAAGGACTGAGGCCGGCTACGCGGGCTTGAGGCCCGGCTCTCCCACGGCCGTCACGAACGAGGCCGCCGTGGTGAGGGCCGCCCCCGGCGTGGTCACCGCGGACACCGTCTTGAAGTCGGCGCGCGCCGCCTCCTGACCCAACTCCACGGTCACGTAGCCACGTTGACCGTTGTAGTGCTTCATGTGCGGGTTGCGGGCGAGGTACCCGGCCCAGTTGGCCGGCTTCGCGGAGCCGTCCTTGCCGCTGGTGATCGACGTCGTGACGATCTCGGTGCCGACGGTGCGCGAGCCCTGGTCGTCGGCGTCCCGCTTGATGTCCATGGCGTACGAGACGTGGACGTCGCCGGTGAGGACCATCAGGTTCTCGACGCGGGCGGCATCGGCGCCCTTGAGGATCCGCTCGCGGGAGGCCGGGTAGCCGTCCCAGGAGTCCATGGAGAGCGTGCCGTCACCCGCGGGGTTGGCGCGGCGCGCGAACGTGACCTGCTGCGGCACCACGTTCCACAGCGCCCGCGAGTCGCGCCAGCCGTCGGTCAGCCAACGCTCCTGGGTGGCGCCGGGCAGCGTCTGCGAGGCGGCCTCGGACTCGGGCGTCGGCGCCTTCCAGCCGTCGCCGTTGGCCTGGTCGGTGCGGTACTGGCGGGTGTCGAGGATGTCGAACTGGGCGAGCCGGCCCCAGTGCAGGCGCCGGTAGAGCCGCATGTCGGGGCCGCTCGGGGTCTGGGGGCGGCGCAGCGGCTGGTTCTCCCAGTACGCGCGGTACGCGGAGGCGCGGCGCAGCAGGAACTCCTCGGGCGGGTTGCCGTTCTCGTCGGTGTCGCCCGCGTAGTTGTTCTCGGTCTCGTGGTCGTCCCAGGTGACGACGAAGGGGTGCGCGGCGTGCGCGGCGCGCAGGTTCTCGTCGGACTTGTAGAGGGCGTACCGCAGCCGGTAGTCCTCCAGCGTCATGGTCTCCCGGTTGAAGACGTCGGGCAGGACGCGGTCGGTGTAGTTCCGGGCGCCGCCGACGGAGGTGACGGCGTACTCGTAGAGATAGTCGCCGAGGTGGAAGACGACGTCGACATCGTCCTGCGCCAGGTGCTTGTACGCGGTGTAGTACCCGTCGTGGTACGCCTGGCAGGAGACGGCGGCGAGGGTGAGCGCTCCCGTACGCGCGTTGGTGGCGGGCGCGGTGCGGGTGCGGCCGGTCCCGCTCACCCAACTCCCCACGCGGAAGCGGTAGTAGTACACGCGCCCGGAGGCGAGCTTGTCGACCTCGACGTGCACGGTGTGGTTGTACTCGGGGTGCGCGGTGGCGGTGCCACGCCTCGCGACGCGCCGGAACTTCTCGTCGAACGCCAGCTCCCAGGCCACCTCGACGCGGGCGGCGGGCAGCCCGCTGCCGGTCTCGTACGGGGACGGGGCGAGCCGCGTCCACAGCAGCACGGAGTCGGGGAGCGGGTCGCCGGAGGCGAGGCCGAGGGTGAAGGGGTCGCTCTTGATCTTCCGGGCGTCGAGCTCGGCGGCGGCCGCGGTGCCCGCGGTCGGCAGGTTGGTCGCGAAGGCGAGCGCGGCGGCGGCGCCGGTGACGGTGAGGAAACGTCTGCGGCCCAAGTGCTGGGCGGCGACGCGGAGTTCGGCTGCGTGCTGCGGCATGTGAGGCATGAAGCGTTATTGCAGTGGCACGGGACGACCGTGGACTGTCACGTACACAACAGCCACATGGCGGATCGATGATCTCCGCGTGGCCCGGCGACCCGTACGCTGCGGCCTCATGAACGCTTCGCAAACGGACACCGCTTCGCGCACCGCCGTCGTCACCGGCGCGGGTTCCGGCATCGGCCGGGCCGTCGCCCTCGAACTGCTGCGGGCGGGCTGGCGGGTGGCGCTCGCGGGCCGCCGCACGGAGACGCTGGAGGCGACCGCGAACCTCGCGCCGGACGGCGACTCCCTCGTGGTCCGCGCGGACGTGTCGGACGCCGAGGCTGTGGCGGCACTCTTCGCCGCCGTCCGGGACCGTTTCGGCCGCCTCGACCTGCTGTTCAACAACGCGGGGACGTTCGGCCCCGGCGGCGTGGGCATCGAGGACCTGGAGTACGACGCGTGGCGCCACGTCGTCGACGTCAACCTCAACGGGGCGTTCCTGTGCGCCCAGGCGGCGTTCCGGCAGATGAAGGAGCAGGACCCGCACGGCGGACGGATCATCAACAACGGCTCCATCTCGGCGCACGCGCCGCGCCCGCGCTCGATCGCGTACACGACGACGAAGCACGCCCTGACGGGCCTGACGAAGTCGCTCTCCCTGGACGGCCGCCCCTACCGGATCGCCTGCGGCCAGATCGACATCGGCAACGCGGCGACCGACATGACGGAGGTCATGCAGCGGGGCATCCCGCAGGCGAACGGGGAACTGGCGGCAGAGCCGGTGATGGACGTCGCGGACGTGGGGCGCACGGTGCGGCACATGGCGGAGCTGCCGCTGGAGGCGAACGTCCAGTTCGCGACGGTGCTGGCGACGAACATGCCGTACATCGGTCGGGGCTGACGGCACACGGTCGACCGTGCGGCTTGATCAACTGGAGATCAACTGCACTAGGGTCACTCGAACGGGTCCGCGCACCGCGTGCGGGCCGGACGAGTGCCGGACGGTGAAGTCATGACCTGCTCACGTTTTCGTACATCTCGTAAATCCTGCTCCGGGCGCCTGGATCTGGGGCTGCTCGCGCTGCGCGTCGGCACCGGTGGGGTGCTCGCCGTGCACGGAGCGCAGAAACTCCTCGGCTGGTTCGGTGGCGGCGGGGTGTCCGGCACGGCCGCCGGCATGGAGGCCATGGGGTACCACCCGCCCAAGGCGAGCGCCGTCGCCGCCGGGCTCGGCGAGGCGGGCGGTGGGGTGTTGCTCGCGCTCGGGCTCGCGACGCCGGTGGGCGGGGCGGCCGCGGCCGGGACCATGGCCGGTGCGGCCGCGGTGCACGCGCCGAACGGCTTCTTCGCGCAGGGCGGCGGCTACGAGTACCCGGCGTTCCTCGGCTTCGCCGCGGCGGGCCTCGCGGTGACCGGCGCGGGCCGCTACTCCCTCGACCACGCGCTCGAGCACCGCCTCGACCGGCACTGGATGGTGCCGGCGGCGCTCGTCGGGGCGGGCGCGGCGGCGATGGCGGTGGTGGCGTCCCGCAACAAGCAGGTGGCCGCGCGGCAGAACGAGAAGGACGAGGAATAACCTCGTCACCCGTGACGACGAACACCGACACTGCCGACAATGACCTGTGGGAGACGATCGACCGGCTGCGTGCCTGGCTCGACGCCAACAACGCCCGACCGCCCCAAGAGGCCCTCCTCCTGCGGATGCTGAAGCTCGCGGAGGAGGTCGGCGAGGTCTCCGAGGCGGTGATCGGCGCGGTCGGCCAGAACCCGCGCAAGGGCGTGAGCCACTCGTGGGCCGACGTCGAGTCCGAACTCTGCGACGTCGTCGTCACGGCCCTGGTCGCCCTCGGCACACTGACCCCGAACCCCCGGGACACGCTGCACGCGCACGTGACAAGGGTGGCGGAACGCTCCCAATCAAGCCCCTGCGGCGATTGAGCAGATCTTTTAAGCCCCTGCGGCGATTGAGCAGGCGGCTCCCGGGCCGAACCCCGGGCTCCGCCCCGGACCCCGGGCTCCGCCCCGGACCCCGCTGCTCAATCGCCGCAGGGGCTTGATTGGTTACGCTGGCGTGGATCATTGGCCATGGATCACAGGGGGCACCACGTGGACAACGGCATCGTCACTGCGGTCAGTAGCAACCACACGTACTCCTTCACCAAGCCGAACCGGAAGAGCATCACGCTGCTCGCAGGGCTCGGCGTCGAGGGCGACGTGCACGCGGGCGTCACCGTCAAGCACCGGTCCCGCGTCGCCAAGGATCCGACGCAGCCCAACCTCCGCCAAGTGCACCTGATGCACGAGGAGTTGTTCACGGAGCTCGCCGACGCGGGGCACACCGTGCGGCCCGGCGAACTCGGCGAGAACGTCACCACGCGCGGCATCGACCTCCTCGCCCTGCCCACCGGCACCCTGCTGCACTTCGGCGAGAGCGGCGCCGTCGTCGAGGTCACGGGGCTGCGCAACCCCTGTGCCCAGATCGACGGCTTCCAAGGCGGGCTGCTCAAGCGGGTCGTGGGCCGGGACCCGGAAACCGGCGAACTGGTCCGGAAGGCCGGGGTCATGGGCGTCGTACGGGAGGGTGGCGAGGTCGGGCCGGGTGACAGGGTCCGGGTGGAGCTGCCCGCCGAGCCGTTCCAGGCGCTGGAGAAGGTGTAGGCACTCCCGCCCGCGCGGTCAGGGCGCACAACGTGAACGGCTAACATCGCCGCCATGACTGACAGGCACCGCAGCACCGAACTCCCGCGCCTGGGTGTGGCCATCGTCACCATGGGCAACCGGCCCAAGGACGTGGCCGCCCTCCTGGATTCGGTGGCCAAGCAGGATGCGGTGCCGGCCCGCGTCGTCATGATCGGCAACGGGACGCCGCTGCCCGCGTACCCCGGCTACCCGTTCGAGGTCACGACGGTCGAGCTGGACGAGAACCTCGGCTGCCCCGGCGGCCGCAACGTCGCCCTCGCCCGGCTCCGCGAGTTCGGGGACGTGGACGTGGCCGTGGAGCTGGACGACGACGGGCTGCTCGTCGACGCCGACGTGTTCTCGACCATTCAGAAGCTGTACGCGGCCGACCCCGAACTCGGCGTCGTCGGCTTCCGCATCGCCGACGAGCTCGGCGAGACCCAGCGCCGCCACGTGCCGAGGCTGCGCGCGAAGGACCCGATGAAGCGCGGGCTCGTGACCGCGTTCCTCGGTGGCGGTCACGCGTTCTCGATGGACATGCTCGACGAGACCGGTGACTGGCCCGCCGAGTTCTTCTTCACGCACGAGGAGACCGATCTCGCGTGGCGGGCGCTGGATGCGGGGTGGAAGGTGCTGTACGAGCCGGCCCTGCTGCTCCAGCACCCCAAGACGTCCCCGGCCCGGCACGCCGTCTACCACCGGATGACCGCCCGGAACCGGGTGTGGCTGGCCCGCCGCCGCCTCCCCCTCCCGCTGATCCCGCTGTACCTCGCGGTGTGGACCGGCATCACCCTGCTGCGTACGAGGTCGCTCGGCGGCCTGCGCGCCTGGGCGGGCGGCTTCGCCGAGGGCGTGCGCGCGTCCGCAGGTGAGCGGCGCCCGATGCGCTGGCGGACCGTGTGGCGGATGACGCGGCTCGGCCGCCCGCCGCTGATCTGACCAGCGGCGGACGGCCGGGCGCGAACGGTCAGGACCGCGTACGCCGCCTGCGCGTGGCGTACACCGTGCCCGCACCGGCCGCGGCGATCAACGCGGCGGCCGCGGCGAGCGGTCCGGCCGGGACGGCGGCGCCGGTCGCGGCGAGGGAGCCTGTTCCGCCGCCCGTGGTCGAGCCGGTGCCGATGCCGCCGGTCCCGCCCGTGGTGCCCGAAGCGCCGCCGCTCGTACCGCCGTTGGACCCCGTCGGCAGCTCGGCGTTCTCGTCGAGGGAGACGGCCGCGGTGACCGGGTCGAGCGCGGCGCCCGCCTCGTAGAAGCCGCCGAAGGCCTTGGCCCCGCCGGCGGTGAGGGTGGCGGCGGCGCCGTCCAGTTCGACGACGTCGTCCTGCGCGGTGAGGTCGCCGGAGCCGAGCTTCAGGGTGGCCACGGTCAGGCCGTCGTACGTGGAGACCTTGCCGGTCTCCTGGTCCTTGCTGGAGACGTCGGCGACGAGCTCGCCACTGCCGCCCTTCGCCGTCACCCGCAGCTCACTGAACTGCAGGTCGAGGGCGTACTCGTCGCCCTCCTCGTGGCCGAGGAAGCGGACCTTGCCGGCGAACTTCGCGTCCAGCGACTTGGCATCGGCGTCGTAGCTGCCGCTCGCGTCACCGAACCGGTAGCCCGAGCCGTTCTTGCCCGCGCCGCCGGAGAGTTCGACCTTGCCCTTGGCGATGGGTCCTGTGATGTACGTACGGAAGGACTCCTTGACGCCCCAGTCCAGGTTGCCGTCGACGACCGCGCCGGAGGCGGCCACCTCGGGGGCGCTCGTCGCGGACGCGCTCGGCTTGCCGGTCGGGGTCGCGGTCTTCGTGGGCTTCGGCCCCGCGGTGGCCGTGTCGGTCGGGGAGGGTGATTGCGTCGGGGGCTTCGTCGGCTCGGGCGAGGTCGGGGAGGAGGCCGCGGTGACCGTCAGCGTCGCCGGATCGAGGGCGGCGCCCGCCTCGTACATGCCGTTGAACGCCTTGGCACCGTCGGCGGTCAGCGTGGCCGGGATGCCCTTGAAGGTCATGGCGCCGCCCGCGCCCTGGCCGGGCTTGACGGCGGACAGGTCGAGCGTGGCGAACTCGATGTCGTTCTGGGTACTGCCGTTGAGCGTGACGTCGGCGTCGATGTGGCCGGTCGTCCCGGTGGTCACCACCTTTACGTCGGCGACCTTGATGTCGAAGCCGTGCGCGGTGGAGGCGAAGCGGACGGCGCCCTTGAACGTCGTGTCCGTGCCGTGCGTCGCCGTGTCGTACGTGCCCGTGCCGCCGCCGAAGGTGAAGGCGCCGTTGTCGGCTGCCTGCGTGGCCCCGTCACTGGCCTCGATCTTCCCGAGGGCGATGCCGGTGACGTACTTGCGGAAGGACTCCTTGATGCCCCAGTCGAGCGTGCCGTCCTTCAACTCAACGCTGGGTGCGGCCTGTTCGGCGGCGAAGGCGGGCAGGCTCAGCGCGCCGCCGCCGAGCACGACGGCGGTGGCGGTGGCGGTGGCGGTGGCGGCGGCGAGGGCTATCGGGTGTCTGGTGATCGCGTTTTCGGTGCGGGACATCTGCTTCTTTCCTCAACTCTTCGAGTGGGAGCGCCCGTTCAGGGACGCGGGGAACGGCGCGAGCGAAGGACCAGGAATCCGGCGCCCGCGAGCACGAGGGCGACGACGGCGACGATCCCGGAGACCGCGCCACCGGACAGTCCCGAACTGTCCGCTGCCGAGGCAGACTTGACCTTGGGGGCCGCGGAGCTCTTGTCGGGGCTCGGCGTGGCGGAGCTGCCGAGGTCCGGCAGCGCGGGCAGTTCGGCGTCGGCGTCGAGCGCGACCGCCAGGGAGACCGGGTCCATCGCGGCCCCCTTGCGGTACATGCCGCCGAAGGCCTTCGCCCCGGCGGCGGTGAGCTTCGCCGGAGCCTCGTCGACCCGTACGAGCCCGTCCTTCGCGGCGAGTTCGTCGACGTCGAAGGTGACGACCGCGGTGTCCTTACGGGTCCGGCCCTCGCCGGTGACGTCGGCACGCAACGTCCCCTTGCCGTCGGCCACGTCGACGGACACGTCCGCGAACTTCAGGTCGAGCCCGTGCTCGCCGGTGAACCGCACGGACCCGGTGAACCCGGCCTCCAGGGTCCGCTTCTTCTTGTCGTACGACCCTTCGCCCTTGGGGAAGCGGAACAGCGCGCCGCCGTCCTGCGCCCCGTCGGCGAGCTTCCACTCGCCCTGGGCGATGCCCCCGGTGACGTACTCGCGGAAGGTACGGCGCACGCCCCAGTCGACGGCTCCGTCCCGGACGGTGCCGGAGTCGGCCTCCTTGGTCTTCTTGGTGGCCGTGGCGGAGGGGGACGGCGAGGTCGTCTTCTTGCCGGCCTCGACCTTTGGCTCCACGTCGGCGGACAGGCTGACCGGGTCGAGCGCGGTGCCCGCCGTGTAGTAGCCGGCGAAGGCCTTGGCGCCCTGCGAAGTGAGCGTGGCGGGAACGTTGTTGAGGGTGACGGCATTGCCGTCGCCCTTCATGTCGATCCCACCCAGGGAGAGGGAGGCGAAGGGCACCTGACGGGACGACGTGACCGTCCCGGTGCCCTTCGCCCTGCTCACGACATCGACGTAGAGCGTCCCGCCGCCGCCCGCGACGCGGACGCTCGGGTTGCTGATCGTCATGTCGAGTTCGTGCGAACCGTCGGCCTTCTTGTGCCCGACGAAGTGCACGCCGCCGGAGAACGAGGAGGTGAAGGTGCCGGTCGAACCGTCGTAGCCGCCGCTGGCCGAGTGGAAGCGGAACCGGCTCGCGCCGATGGTCGCCGCTCCCCCGGTCAGGGTGTAACTCCCCTTCGCGATGGGCCCCGTGATGTAGCTCTGGAAGGACGACTTCACGCCCCAGTCGAGTCGGCCGCCCTGCACGGTGCGGGTCGCGGCGTGCGCTCCGGGGGCGGGCAGCAGGGCCGCGAGCAGCGCCGTGAACAGGCCGGCGAGCAGGGTGACGGCAAGGACGCGTATCGGTGCGCGTCGGGACATGACGATTCCTCCGGGACTCCAGCACTCCAGCACCAGACGTCACCAGACCCTGGCGACTTAGGTAAGGCTAACCTAAACTATGATCGCTTCCGCCAACAGCCCCTCTGCTTAGTCCCGCTGCTCAGCCCCTCCCCTTACGACAGGACGGTCCCCGCGTGCCGACGCCAGCCGCTCCCGCTCAACCCGCCACGCGACGGGCCGGTGTGCTGACCGCCGTACTCGTCGCCGTCCTCGCGCTGTTCGCCACGGCCTGCGGCGGCGGCTCCACGAAATCGGCCGGAGCCGGATCCGTGGACGACACCAAGACGGCCGCGACCTCGAACCGCCTCGAACCGCTCGCCTCGACGCCGAATCCGGAGCTGCCCGCCACGGTCGCCTCGGCAGGCGGCGAGAAGGTCACGGTGAAGCGGGCCGACCGGATCGTTCCGCTGTCGGGCAGCCTCAGCGAGATCGCCTTCACCCTCGGGCTGGGTGAGCGGGTCGTGGCGCGGGACATCACGGCCACGTTCGACCAGGCGAAGAAGCTTCCGGTGGTCACCCGCAACCACGACGTCTCCGCGGAGAACGTGCTCTCGCTCAAGCCGGACCTGGTGCTCGCCGAGACGACCTCGGGCCCCGAGGAGGCGATGGAGCAGATCCGCGACGCGGGCGTCCCGGTGGTCGTGATCGACCCGGCGAAGGGCCTCGACGACGTCGGCACCCGCATCCAGGCGGTCGCGGACACGCTCGGAGTCCCGTCTGCCGGGCGGGAGTTGACGCAGCGGTCGGAGGACCGGATCGCGGCGGTACAGAAGGACATCCCGACGAGGACGGAGAGCAAGGGCGACAAGCCGCGCGTCGCCTTCCTCTATCTGCGCGGCTCGGCCTCCGTCTACCTCATCGGCGGCAAGGAGTCCGGCGCGGTCTCGCTGCTCCGAGCGGCGGGCGCGGTCGACGCGGGCGCGACCTCGGGACTGAAGAAGGACTTCACCGCGATCACCAGCGAGGCCCTGGCGAAGGCCGCGCCGGACGCGATCCTCGTCATGACCAAGGGACTCGAATCCGTCGGCGGCATCGACGGCCTGGTGAAGATTCCCGGCGTCGCCGAGACCCCGGCAGGCGTCGACCGCAGGGTGGTCTCCGTCGACGACGGCGTACTGCTGAACTACGGCCCACGCACGGACCAGGTCCTGCGCTCGATCGTGGACCAGCTGTACGGCGATGCCTCCGGCGCGGCGAAGGCGGGTTCCTGACCATGACGACCCCTCAGCCCTCGACGCCGCACCGGTCACCGGTGGACGAGCCCACAGCCGCCCATCCCGCCCACCTGCCGGATCAGGGCATCACGCCCGACGGCCCCGACGGGACACGCCCCCGCGCGGCCGGTGCGACGCGGCCCGCGGGCACTGTCCCGGTCACCAAGGCGCGCCGCGGCGCCGCCTGGCCGCTGACCGTCGGTCTCGCCCTGGCGCTGGTGGTGCTCGCCCTGGCCTCGGCCGGGATCGGGGCGTACGAGATCGCGCCCGGCGACATCCTCGGGTCCGTGCAGCACCGGCTCGGTCTCGGTGGTGCCGCGCTCGACCGGGTCGGGGAATCGGTGCTGTGGAACGTGCGCCTGCCCCGCGTCGTCCTCGCCCTCCTCGTCGGCGCCTCGCTCGGCTGCGCGGGTGCGCTCATGCAGGGCGTGTTCGGCAACCCGCTCGCCGAGCCCGGCGTCATCGGCATCTCGTCGGGCGCGGCGGTCGGCGCGGTCGCCTGCATCGCGCTCGGCCTCAACTTCTTCGGTACGTGGACCATCACGGCCTGCGCCTTCGTGTCGGGCCTCGCGACGGTCCTGATCGTCTACGTGATGTCCCGCTCGGGCGGCCGCACGGAGGTCGTCACGCTGATCCTCACGGGTATCGCCGTGAACGCCTTCGCGGGCGCGCTGATCGGCCTGTTCCTCTCCTACGCCGATGCCGCCGCCGTCAACCAGATCACGTTCTGGCAGCTCGGCTCGCTGGCCCAGGCGACGTGGCCGAAGGTGCTCGCGGTGCTGCCCTGCGCGGCCGTCGGCCTGCTCGTAGCGCCTCTGTACGCAAGGAAGCTGGACCTGCTGTCGCTCGGCGAACGCCCGGCCCGCCACCTGGGCGTCGACGTCGAGAAGCTCCGGATCACGCTGATCCTCGTCATCGCACTGCTCACGGCGGCGGCCGTGGCGGTCTCCGGCGTCATCGGCTTCGTGGGCCTGGTCGTCCCGCACCTGCTGCGCATGCTCGCGGGCCCAGGCCATCGCTTCCTGGTCCCGGGCAGTGCGCTCGGCGGCGCCGCCGTCCTGGTCGCGGCCGACCTCGCCGCCCGCACGGTGGCCGCCCCCGCCGAACTCCCCATCGGGGTGCTCACCGCGCTGACCGGCAGCCCGTTCTTCTTCTGGCTGCTGCGCCGCACCCGCCGTAAGCAAGGAGGCTGGGCATGAAGGCCCTTTGGAGCACGCTGCTGCGGGGCCCGCGGCACCACGCACCGCCCGAGCGGTACGCCGCCGGGGACACGGTCGCCGAGGCGCGCGCCCTGCACGTGAGCCTGGGCGGCAGGCCGGTCCTGACCGGCGTCGACCTGGACGTGCGGGCGGGCGAGGTACTGGTCCTGGTCGGCCCCAACGGGGCGGGGAAGTCAACCCTGTTGGCGGCGCTTGCCTCCGACCTGCCCGCCGCCTCCGGCGAGCTGCGCGTCCACGGGCGCCCGGCCGACGCCTGGACACCGGCCGAACTCGCCCTGCGCCGCTCCCTGTTGCCCCAGTCGGCGACGCTCTCCTTCCCGTTCCCAGTGGCCGACGTCGTCCGGATGGGCCGGGCGCCGTGGGCGGGCACGGAGCGCGAGGACGAGGACGACGCGGCGGTCGCGGCGGCCCTCGCGGCGACGGAGACCGCGGCCTTCACCGCCCGCCCCTTCTCGGCGCTGTCCGGCGGCGAACGGGCCCGCGTGGCCCTGGCCCGGGTCCTCGCCCAGTCGACGGGGCTGCTGCTCCTGGACGAGCCGACGGCCGCGCTCGACCTGCGCCACCAGGAGCTGGTCCTGCGGGTGTGCCGCGAACGGGCCGCAGCGGGCGACGCGGTGGTCGTCGTCCTGCACGACCTGGGCCTGGCCGCCGCGCACGCCGACCGGGTGGCGGTGCTGCACGACGGGCGCATCACGGCGGTCGGCCCGCCGGCGGAGGTCCTCGACGGGCCCCTGCTCAGCGACGTGTACCGGCACCCGGTCGAGGTGCTGCCGCATCCGCGTACCGGGGCGCCCCTGGTGGTGCCGGTACGGCCGTGACCGGTTGCATGACAGCGGCCCTCAGATCGACTCCAGGCTCCGCCCCGTCGTACGTGGCCCAAGGATCCGTACGTTCAGGCACAGGATCAGCATCAGCACGCCGGACCCGATGAACACCGCGTTCGCGCCCAGGTCCTCGAGCACGTCGATCGCGATGAACGGCAGCACCACCGACGTGAGCCGGGACAGCGAGTACGCGATGCCGATGGCGCTGGAACGCATGCCCGTCGGGAAGATCTCCGTCTGGTAGACGTGGAAGGCGTTCGAGAAGACGTTGGAGCACACGGTGAGCAGGAAGCCCGCCCCCACGATCAGCCAGGACGCCTCCGCGAACCCGAAGACCAGGCCGAACGCGGCGATCCCGAGCGCCGACAGGATGATGAGTGTGCGGCGCTCGATCCGGTCGATCAGCGGCACGGACAGTGCCGAGCCCACCGGGTAGCCGAGGTAGCTGAGGGCCGCGTACGTCAGGGATTCCGTGACGGTGTGGCCCTTGGCCTGGAGGACGACGGGGGCGAGGGAGCCGAAGCCGTAGTAGCCGACGGTCTGGAGGATCTGGAAGATCCACCACATCACCGTGCGGCGGGCGTAGGGGTGTTTGAACATCTGGCCGAGCGGCACCTTTTGGGCGTCCGGTGTTGCGGTTGCGGGGCTCTGCCCCGGGCCCCGCGCCTCAATCGCCGGCGGGGCTTGAGATGGCGGGGCTTGTGACTCGATCCCCCGTACCACCTCTTCCGCCTCGGCCGTCCGCCCCCGCGAGACCAGCCACCGCGGTGACTCCGGTAGGCGGGTGCGCAGGAGTTGGATGAAGGCGGCGCCGAGTGCGCCGCCGACGAGCAGCCAGCGCCAGCCGTCCACCCCGAACAGCTCGTGCTTGGCGACGAGTCGCGCGCCGAGCAGCGCCGCGACGGGCACGCCGACGAAGCCGAGGGTGTACGCCCAGGCGATGTAGCGGCCGCGCACCTTGCGCGGCAGGAACTCGGCCAAGTACGTGTCGACGAGCACCAGTTCGGCGCCGAGGCCGAGACCGGCGAGGAAGCGGAGAACGGAGAGCTGGGTCGCGTCCTGGGCAAAGGCGCAGGCCAGCGAGAACAGCGAGTAGAGCCCCAGGTTGACCAGGAACATCTTCCGCCGCCCGAACCGGTCGGCGAGCACGGACAGCACGTTCGCGCCGACGAACATGCCGAGGAACCCGGAGGCGATCAGCCACGACTTCTCGGTGCCCGACAGCTGCCAGGACTCGGCGAGCGCCGCGGCGAGCACGCCACCGAGGAACACCTCGTAGAGGTCGAAGAAGGCTCCGATGCCGACGATCGCGGTCAGCCGCTTGTGCCACGGACCGACGGGCAGCCGGTCGAGCCTGCTGACCGGGTCCGTCGTGTCGTTCAAGTCCGGGGTGGCGGCTGCCCCCGTGACGCCCTGCTCACTCATGCTCGCAGACGTTAGCTGTAAACGGCAGCTAAATGAAGACCTGGATTCCGCTTCCGGCCTGGCGTAATGGGGACGTCGGCGACTCAGAATGGTCGTGTCCGTCTCGCGTCGTCAGGTTGGCAGATCGCCCCGTCCACAAACTGCCCGGGATTCGGGCCTTGAAGTGACAGCGTAGTTGGGGGCGGATGCCCTGCCCGGTGTCGTCGCGCTCGTCGCCGGGTTCCCCCGTAGCGGTGGCCGCCTGCGCCAGTGCGGTGAGGGAGTCCTCGACGACCCCGAGGAGTTCCAGGAACTCGTCCACGCTGGACAGACGTTGACCGGGCCTGTACGCGGTGGCGGCCTGCACCAAGTCGTCCACGCCCTCCGACAGACCGTCCACCAGAGAGTTGGGACGCAGTCCCTCGCCCGCCTCCAGGCGGGCCAGCACCTCAGCCTGGCCGACGGCCGGAGCCTTTCCGGTTAGCAGGAGGTACGTGAGGGCGCCGAGTCCGTACACATCGAGGTGGGCCGGGTGGCTCTGGGAGGAGTCGGTGCTGCGCTGGGTGGCGATCTGCCAGTCGGAGATCCGCAGGTTCGGGGTGAGCCAGGCGGTCTCCTCCCCCACGACCCGGCCCTTCTTGCCGCGCGGCCGAGGATGTCCAGCTTGTCGCCGTACTGGATCAGGTACTCGTCCCGCTTCAGAGTGAGCCTCACTTACACCTTCAGGTCCCAAAACGATCTGCACCAACTGGCGCGTGCACTAACGTGGTTACCTGCTGCGCACCTTCCCGGAGGGTACGTCGGCGGTGTTCCAGGTGCCGTTCCTCGGTGCTGAGCGACGAGTGGTCTCCATCGCGTTCCGTACGCGGTGTGACTGCGGATGCCCGGTAGGGCGATCCCTGCCATTCCCAGCTCACGCTCAGGAGTGGAAACCGATGAACCCCGTTGAGTACAAGCCTGCACGTCGTCACCTGATTCGTCAGATTCTGGCCGACGTCACGGTGGGAGTCGTCACCAATCTGTTGGTGGCGGCCCTGATCGCGGCAGCACGCCTGGTCTTCTGACCGGCAAGTGGCGGGCCCGGGAGAGCCCGCCACTCCAAGCACTGGTCGCCGCTTCAGAAAAGACGCATCTCTCCGGGCAGGGTGTCCTTCTTCTGACGGTTCCTGCGTCGGCGCTGTCCTCGGCCGGGACGGGGCAAATGCGGCTGGCGAGCCTGCTCCGGCAAGTTCTCCCAGGTGGGTCGCAGACCGTGGATCTGGGCCTCGCCGACGAGCTTCTTCAGGTGGTCCCGGGTCTCCTTGTCCGTGGAGTAGAGCACGGTCGCCCGGCTCGCCCGGGTCATCAGCACGTGGTACGCGTGCCGAACGAGACGGGCGAACTCGTCGTCGTCTACGCTCTTCGGCTTCACCTTGGGATCGAACGACCCGGGAACGCCGACTCGTTTGACGCCCGCCTCCTTGTCGGCCCGCTCCTTGCCCCGGCGGAACACCCAGCGGTCACCCCGGCGCACCATGTCGTCGCCCATGATCACGCCGCACCAGTCCCACTCCAGTCCCTGCGCGGTGTACACACAGCCGATCTGGCCGAGGCCGTTCTCGTGCACGGACCAAATCTTGGAAGGGGGGACGGTCTTGTTCTCGCAGAAGGACTCGCTGAACGCGTTCCACGGCCGGTGCCACTCGCCGATCCGGACGTCGGGCTCGAGCCGCTTCTCCTCGCCCAGGGGTTTGGTCCAGGGCCAGCAGTATCCGGCGACCATGCGCGCGGATGCTCCCGCCACGGCCTCCGAGCGGATGATCCGTTCGAGTTCCTCCGGACTGTCCACGACCTCGACGTGCATCAGCCCGTCCGGCGTCCACTCCTCCGGCTCCGCGTCCGACACCCCAAGCGCCCCACGCACCCAGCGGATATAGGCGTCGCTGCCGCCGCACCGAAACTGTTCCCGCAGGCGGTAACGGACCAACTGCGCGTCGTAGCGTCGTGCCGCGTCCTCCACGAGAGCGACGGTGCCGACCTCATGCGGGCGCACGGACTGCCCCTCGTCGAGGAAGAAGACCGTCAGCCGGGAGGCGTCGAGGAGTTCATCCACCTGCGGTTTGGTTCCATAGTCCGCGCGATCCCAGAAGCGGTTGGTGGAGCGGTCGCGCAAGCGGTGGGCCTCGTCGCAGATCAGTACGTTCAGAGGCGGATCGGGTGGGGTGACGAAGTTACTGAAGTAGGTGAAGCTCTCCTTGAACTCCCGGTCGCCATAGCCGACATGCTCCTGGAGGGCGCCGTTGAATGCCCTGCTGCCGCTCGCGTACTTGACCGTACGCCCCTCCGCCTCCAGCTCGGCCTTGAGTTGGAGGCCGATGGCGCTCTTGCCGGTTCCGGCCCCTCCTGTGACGAGGAAGACCACCCTTCGCTCGTCGGGGAGGAGCGCGGGCCGCCGGGGATCGGGCAGCACTTTGGCAGCAGTGTCGAGGATCTGATCCGCGACCTTCTTCTGACGGCCGCGAAGGGTGAAGACCGTGTCCTCCCCGCTGGAGCGGATCATGGCGTCGAGCAGTGGGGTGTTACGCAGCCCCATACCCCGCAACAGGTTCTCGGCCGCAGTCTGGGCACCGTCGGCGGCGAAGCTGTTACGCAGGTCCGACAGCAGTTGGGCACGGCGATCACTCGTATAGACGCGGGCGTAAGAACCGGTCGGCGCGTCCACGCCGACCAGCGGAAGCACCGAGAGGTCGGTGGCGTTGTGCAGATAGGCGAAGCCGCCACACTCGAATTGCAGTCCTTGCAGCGGCCCTCTGAAACCGGTGAACGCCTCGTAGTATTCGCGCAGTTGCAGCGCGGGATGCTTCTTGGGCCCCATGCCGGGGACGTGTACCAGTTCCCCAGTGGCTCGCTCCACCCGGGTCACCGTCGACCAGCGTTTCAGCTCGACGAGTTGGACGGACAGTGCATCCTCTTCGGGATGACGGCCTACGAGGACGACATCGATGAGGCGCGGGTCTCCGGCGCGATCGGTCTCGTCGAGCGTGGCCGCGCACTCGACGACCATCTCGACGTTACCTCGGTCGGCAGCTACCAGTTCCTCGGCAAGATGCACCAGGCTCTCTGCCCAAGCGGACCGTTCGGTCAGCGAAGCGTCGGTGTTGAGGAAGTGCTTCCACCTCGCGGCGAGGTGAGGCACCATGCGGCGTCTTGAGTTCAGGTTCAGCAGATCCCGCGCCGCCAGTTTCAGCAGGAGCATGGACACGAGGTGGATCCCCCAGGGCACGAGTGACTCGTGCGGATGGGGGCATGTCCACCTGGGAAGCCCGTCGGGCCGCAATGATGTTTTGGATCTTAGGGAAGTGACGTCCCGTCCAGACACATATGAAACAGAGGTCGGCTGGAAGCACGGACATCATGGCTGAATACCACGCGCTCAACGCGACACAAGTGGCTCCTCCGTCGCGGCCGGCTGTGACTCCAGGCGGGATGACACCAGGTCACGCAGCCTCTGTCTGGTCTCCGGATCGGTCGAGTAGACGATGGTGCCCACCATGCCACGCGTCAGCAGCACCTTGTACGTGTTCCGAATGAGCCGGTCCACATCGGTGTCCGACGTGGACTTCTTGAAGACCGGGTCCTTTGAGGCAGCGCGGTCGGTGACCCAGTGGTCACCCCGCCAGACCAGGTCCGGGCCGATGATGACGCCGGACCAGTCGTACTCGAACCCCTGGGCGGTGTAGACACAGCCGATCTGCCCGAAGCCCGCAGGGTCGGTGGCCCACAACGCGGACGGTGGCGCGCCGGAGACCGACCGGTCCCCCCGCAGGTTCCAGGGCCGGGCCCAGCCACCGATGACGACGTCGAGGGGCAGTGGACAGCCGGGCTTGGGCTCGGGCGACCATCGCCAGCAGTAGCCTGCGGACATCCGGGCACCATGGTTCTCGGCACGGCGGGCATCGAGGAACGCCTCCAGTTCTTCAGGACTGTCGGCGACCAGCAACTGCATGCGGCCGTCGGGCTCCCACCCGATCGGCCCGCCGGGCTCAAGCCCAAGGAGCCGGACCACCCAGCGCAGGTAGGCGTCGCTGCCTCCGCAGCGGAACTGGCTGTCCAGGGGGATGACATGGCAGTCGATGCCGCGTCTGGCCGCGGCCTCACGAATTTCGTCAACGGTTCCCATCTCACCGGGACGCACCACTTGGTGCTCGTCGAGGAAGAAGACCGGTACGTGGGCGACGTCGATGAGTTCGTCGATCTGCGCCCTGCCGGTCCGCAGTGCCGCGCGGGTGTAGCGGTTGGCGGACGTCTCACGGATACGGTGCGCCTCGTCACAGATCAGAGCACCCAGGCTGTTCTTCTCCGTGGCCATGAAGCTGTTGAAGTACTTGAAGAGATCCTGGACTTCCCGCTTCCGGGAGCCGGCCACCTTGCGCATCGTCTTGGTGAACGACTGGGAGCCGGTCGCGTGGACCGCGGCCACGCCCCTCCGGTACAGCTCGCCGAGCAGTTGGAGCGCGATCACGCTCTTTCCGGTTCCGGGGCCACCGGTGACGATGACGACTTCCTTGCGGTCGGCGCGCTTCGCCCTCTCCACCGCGTTGAGCACCATGCGGTAGGCGACCTGCTGCTCGTCGAGGAGGACGAACTGCTGTCGCTCCCGAACTTCCTGGGCTGCCACGGACATCAGCTGCTTCGACGGCACGGTGGCGCCCGCGAGCAGTTCGTCCGCCGCACGAGCTCCGGCGTGCTCATTGCTCAGCTTCGACCGGAGGTGGTCCAGGAACGCTCCTCGGCTCTCCCCGGTGAAGAGCAGCCCCCGCGCGTCACGTTCGATTTCCCGCAGCCCCGCCACCCCGAACTCGGTGGCGTTGTGCAAGAAGGCGACTCCCTGGATCCGGTCGCTGTGCTCAGACACCGCGCCGTTGAAGTTGACCAGGTAGTCGCAGTATCGCCGCACCTGCTCGATCGGATTGAGCACGGGGTGCGCGTAGGCGTCAACGTGGCACAAGGTGGGATCATCTTCATGCGGAGCCGCCTGGCTCCACTGCTTCAGCTCCACCACGACGTAGGACGGCTCCTGCGTAACCGGGTGCAAGCCGGCGAGGACGACGTCGGCACGCTTGCTGTTCAGCGGTAGCGCGTACTCAAGCATGACCTCGACGTCGCCCAGGCCGGCGTCGTCGAGCGCGGCGGTCAATAGAGGGATGCTGCGCTCCCAGGAACGCGTCTCCGAGGCTCCGGGCCTATAGCCATGCATATGGACGAACTGCTCGGTGAGATGCAGGAAAAGCGAACCGTCAAGTGCCATGACGGCGACCGTTTTCGCGGACGCGCGGAACAGCAAGGACTTCCCCCAGGCAGCACGAAGAGACTCGTGCGGGTGGGGGCATATCCTTCGAGACTCCACCAAGGTGGAACGGAAGCCCGTCGGGCCGCGTTGACGATGTGTCCGAGGGTACCTGGCGGGACTGGCAGTACTACCGGTGGTCGGAGTGGCGGCGGATGTCGGGCCCGATCTCCACTACGGGCGCGCCAACACATTGGCTCCGACGCATCAGGTCCCTCCGACTCGATCAAGTCCCGCGTTGCACGCCCGGCCGTTCGTCGACCACGCTGCTCAGCACGAGCTGCCGTGACGCCGGGATCGGGCAGCTCCACGCGGCACCGCTCGTGAACAAGTGACGGTCCCAGGGATACGCGGGGCAGTGCGTGCTGTTTTCCCGGCACCAAGACCGCCCCCACGCAGGCTCCGATCCGGAAACGCGTGGCTGCTTTCGCTGCCGTGAGGTCCGGTTTGAATCGGTGCGGCCCCGGGCGAGGCGACGGCCGCAAGTCCACGAGCAAGGGCACCAGACCTGTGCCTTAACCGACCAGAAGGCGGAGCGGCAGACGAGTCGGGCTGTACGCCGGGTTCTGTGCCCCGGGACCTCGCGGTCGTCGGGGCGACGGCCATCCATCTACGACCGGCGTTGCCACCGGCCTCCTGCGGTCTACCCGCGAACATCGGGCGGGCAGCCCTCGATCGTCCGCGCAGGACCGTCTCCGAAGAGGCGGTCCCTCTTGACCTTGCTCCAGGTGGGGTTTACCTAGCCGCCTGAGTCGCCTCAGGCGCTGGTGGTCTCTTACACCACCGTTTCACCCTTACCCAGCGCCTGAGCGCTGGGCGGTCTGTTTTCTGTGGCACTGTCCCGCGGGTCACCCCGGGTGGCCGTTAGCCACCACCTTGCCCTGTGGAGCCCGGACGTTCCTCGGGAGACCCCCGAAGGGATCCCACGCGGCCGCCCGCCCGGCTCGTCTGCCGTGCGGCCAGTCTACCTGGCCGATCAGACGAACTCGGCCGTCTCCAGGTCGAAGGCGAACGGCTCGGGCAGCGCGAGGGCCTTGCCGAAGGGGAGCGTGCAGGACTGGCGGTAGTCGCCCTTCGACGGGTCACTGTGGAGGGTCACGGAGGACTTGTCGCGGTCGATGAGCAGGTAGAGCGGGATGGCGCCCTGGGCGTAACAGCGCCGCTTCGCCTCGCGGTCCTGCTGCGGCTTCGACGAGGTCACCTCGACCGCCATCGCGACGCCCTCGCAGGGCATCCAGGAGTCGGCGCCGCGGAAGAGACGACGCTCGGTGGGCGCGAAGGTGCCGTCGGGGATCAGATGGTTTCTCGGGCAGTCTCCGCCGCTGGGCAGTTTCAGCCCCTTGTTCCCGGAGAAGTCCATATCGGTCCGCGAGCGCCTGATCACCTGCTTCAGGATCAGGTTGATGTAGTCCTCATGATCCCCGTCCGGCGGTGGTGTCACGACAATCTCCCCCTGGATCAGTTCCGCCCGGAAGCCCTCCGGGGTGTCGAGGGAGAGGAAACCCTCCAGCAGGACCTCTTCCTGCGTGAGCGGCTCGTGCGCGAGAGCGGGCATGCCATCACGTCCCTTCTTCGGTCGTTCGCCAGACTGGGACATGGGTGATCAGCCGTCCCTCGGATCGGGAGTCGTTCCCTCGATCGTGGCACAGGGTCATGGAATCGGTCAGGGTTCGGCCGTGCGTCGGCCGTGGCTACTCGGGTGCGGGGGTCGGGCCCGGACTCCTCCAAGAGCGCGCCGGCCCCTCGCGGCGCCGTCCGCTTGACCCTGCCGTAGCGTCAAGGTTTCTACTGAAGGCATGCGGATCGGAGAGCTGGCCCGGATCGTCGGTGTCACCACACGCGCCATCAGGCACTATCACCACCTCGGGCTGCTGCCCGAGCCCGAGCGGCTGGGCAACGGGTACCGGGAGTACGGGCTGCGGCATGCCATCGAGCTCGCCCGGATCCGGCGACTGACCGAGCTGGGGCTCGGGCTGCCGGAGGTGCGGGACGTGCTCGCGGAGGACGCGGGGCGCGATCTCGTGGAGGTGCTCGCCGAGCTGGACGCCGATCTGGCCCGGCAGGAGGCGGCCATCCATGAGCGGCGGGAGCGGCTGCGGGGTCTCCTCACGGAGGCCGAGCGGGGGCGACTGCCCACCGAGGGACCGGTGTCGCCCGAACTCGCCGCGTTCTTCAACGAGTTGGGTGACGTCGACGTCGAGTCGCCGATGGCCGCCAAGGACCGCGAGGTGCTCGCGCTCATCGACACGACCGCCCCGCCCGAGGCCCGCGAGCAGCTGATGGCGGCGCTGCTGCCCGCCTTCTCCGCACCGGGCGCCGTGGCCGCGGCCCACGAGGTCTACGCCCGGCTCGACGCCCTCGCCGACGCCGGCCCGGACGACCCGCGGGTGGCGGAGGCGGCGCGGGCGCTGGCCGCGTGCATGCCGGCCGAGCTGCCGGTCGGCGAGGCGCTCGCGGAGGGGAACACCCTGCTCGACACCTTCCTCGCCGACTTCTCCCCCGCCCAGGCCGAGGCCGTCCGGCTCGCGATGCGGATGGCCGCCGAGGGCGGTGCGCCGTGACGGGCCTGCGTACGACGTTGCGCGCCCTCGCCTATACGGCCCTGGCGGCCGAACTGGTCGTCACCGGATGCCTGTTGGTGGGTACGCGGCCGCCCCGCGTCGTCGAGGCGGCGGTCGTGGTCGTCATCGTCGTCGAGGTCTGCGGGCTCGCCGTGCTGTACCGGCGCGGCGGCCGGGACGCCGTGCGGGAGGTCGTGCCCGCCAAGGCCCGCCGGCTCGTCGGGCACGAGTTGCGGGTGCTCGGGAGTTACTGGCTGTGGGTGACGCGGCGCCGCGATGGCGTCCCGGCGGGGGCGAGCGCCTTCGCGTACGCGCGGGGGCAGGCCGTGATGATGTACGCCTTCGCGTTCGTGTGCCTCGTCGAGACCGTCGCGATGTGGGCTCTGCTGCACGACTGGCCGCTGCTGCACCGCGTCGTGCTCGTCCTCGACGTCTACACGGTGGTGTGGGTGCTCGGCCTGCACGCCGCGGCCGTGACCCGGCCGCACGTCGTGACCGCCGACACCCTGCGGGTACGCCGCGGCGCCCTGGTCGACCTGCGGATACCGCTGGAGCGGATCGGGGCCGTACGCCGCGAGAACAAGTACACGCACCAGCCCACGGAGGGCGAGCTGAACCTGGACGTCGGCGCCCAGACCAGCATAACCATCGAACTGGCCGCTCCCGTACGGCACTTCACGTTCCTCGGCCGCCCGTTGGATGTCAGCCTGGTGCGGTTGCACGCGGAGGATCCCGACGGGCTCGCGCGCACCCTGGAGCAGCGGCTCACGCCGGCGTGAACAGCACCTTCGTCGAGCCGGGGTCCGCCTGCGCGAGCCGGACCCGCAGCCGCTCCCCCAGCGGCAGCGCGGACGCGCCGCCCTCGACCCGGGCGACGACGGCGGGCTCGGTCAACTGGACGGTCCCGGAGGCCTGTTCGCGGTCCTTCACGTCCACCACCACCGCGTCGAAGACCTCGCCGACCCGGTGCTCGAGGAGCGCCGCCTCGACGATGTCGACGCACTCGCGCTCCACGGAGTTGGCGCGCCGGGTACCCTCCGCCATCTCCTTGGGGAGGTCTTCCAGAGCCGTCAACACCCATTCGGGAACGCCCCGTTCGGCGGATGCGGCCAGGCAGAGTTCGGACGCGTAGCGGTCGACGAGGCGGCGCAGCGGGGCCGTGCAGTGGGTGTAGGGCGCGGCGACGGCGGCGTGCGTGGCGAGGGCCGGGGTCTCGCCACCACGGAACGCCGTGTAGCCCGCGCCGCGCAGCAGCGTCGTGCACTCCTGGAGGAACGCGGCGTGGTGCGGGATCCGCGGGTCGAGGGAGCGGACCAGGTCGGAGTACGACACGTGGTGCGGCCACTCGATGTGCAGGGCCTTCGCGGTGCGGCGCAGCCGGCCGACCGCGCCGTCCGGTGCGGCGGGCAGCGTGCGCAGGATGCCGGTGCCCGCGGCGAGCATCAGGTCGGCGGCGGCCATGCCGGTCAGGAGGGAGATCTGGGCGTTCCACGAGTCGGCGGGGAGCGGGGCCCGGTAGGCGAGTTCGTACGCGGTGGCGCTCGCGACGATCTCCTGCTCGGGCACGTCGAGCGAGATGCCACCGCGCTCGACCTCCAACCGCTCGCGCAGCGACCCGATGTCCTTGAGCAGGGCGACCGACTCCTCGGCGGTCCCGTCGTCGATGGCCTTCTGCACGCCCGCGTAGTCGAGCTTGGCGCGGCTGCGGACGAGGGCACGGACGACGTCGGTGGTCTCGGCGCGCCCGTCCGCGTCGAGGTCGATCGTCCACAGGACGGCCGGGCAGGTCTGGTCCGGCAGCAGGCTCGCGGCGCCCTCGCTGAGCACGGTGGGGTGCAGCGGGACCTTCTCGTCGGGGAAGTAGAGGGTGGTGACGCGGCGGTGCGCCTCGGCGTCGAGGACGCCGCCCGGTGTGACGTACGCGGCGACGTCGGCGATCGCGTACCGCACGCGGTAGCCGCCGCCGGGGCGCCGGGACAGGTGCATGGCCTGGTCGAGGTCGGTCGACGTGGGCGGGTCGATCGTGAAGAAGGGGATCGCCGTCTCGTCCCGGTCGGGCAGCCACGGCGGATCGGCGGCGACGCGCTCCGCCTCCGCGAGCACATCGGCCGGGAACTCCTCGGGTACGTCCAGCTTCGTACGCAGTTCGCGCAGCACGGCGCCGAGCGGCTCCCGCGCCGCGCCGGTCACACGGAGGTGGCGACGGGGCATGCCACGAGCGTAGAAGGCGGTGGCCGGGTTGGCACGCCGTAGGCTGGGGCGTCGATCGACAGTTGTTCCGTACGTGCTTGAGGAGTGCCCCGTGCTTGTGCTGTTGCCGCCGTCGGAGGGTAAGGCCGCTTCCGGACGCGGGGCGCCGCTGAAGCCGGAGGGCCTCTCGTTGCAGGGGCTCGCCGGGGCGCGGGCGGCCGTCCTGGACGAGCTGGTGGAGCTGTGCGCGGCCGACGAGGAGAAGGCGCGCGAGGTGCTCGGCCTGAGCGAGGGGCTGCGCGGCGAGATCGCCAAGAACACGGAGCTGCGCACGGCGGGCGCGCGCCCGGCCGGCGAGATCTACACCGGCGTCCTGTACGACGCCCTGGACCTGGCCTCCCTCGACGCGGCGGCGAAGAAGCGGGCGGCCAGGTCGCTGCTCGTGTTCTCGGGACTGTGGGGCGCGGTCGGTGTCGCCGACAGGATCCCCTCCTACCGCTGCTCGATGGGCGTGAAGCTGCCGGGACTCGGCGCGCTCGGGGCGTACTGGCGGGGGCCCATGGCCGAGGTGATGCCACAGGCCGCCGGAGACGGGCTCGTACTGGACCTGCGGTCGTCGGCGTACGCGAGCGCGTGGAAGCCGAAGGGGGACGTGGCCGAGCGGACCGCGACGGTGCGCGTGCTGCACGCGCCGACCCGCAAGGTCGTCTCCCACTTCAACAAGGCGACCAAGGGACGGATCGTCCGGTCGCTGCTGACGGCGGGGTCCGCGCCGGCCGGTCCCGCCGAGCTCGTCGACGTACTGCGGGACCTCGGGTACGTCGTGGAGGTCGAGGAGCCCGCGAAGGCCGGTCGGCCGTGGAACCTGGACGTGCTGGTGGACGAGGTCCACTAGAGGCCCTGAAAAGATAGAGGCGCTAAGAAGACCAGCCGGATTGCAGCATGCGCAACGACCTTTGCGCATGTTGCTGCGGGCGGGGCAGGATGGGGCCATGACCTCGACTGCCGCCGCCTCTGCCGGCTCCGCCTCCGTGCTGGATCTCGCCCCTGTCGTCCCCGTCGTCGTGGTGGAGGACGTCGCCGACGCGGTGCCGCTCGCGCGGGCGCTCGTCGCGGGCGGCCTCCCCGCTATCGAGGTGACCCTGCGTACGCCCGCCGCGCTCGACGCGATCCGGGCGATCGCCGCCGAGGTCCCGGACGCCGTCGTCGGCGCGGGCACCGTGATCTCGCCCGCGAACGTCGCCGACTCGGTGGCCGCGGGCTCCCGCTTCCTGGTCAGCCCCGGCTGGACGGACACGCTGCTCGACGCGATGAAGGAGTCGGGCGTGCCGTTCCTGCCCGGCGTCTCCACGACGTCGGAGGTCGTGGCGCTGATCGAGCGCGGCGTGCACGAGATGAAGTTCTTCCCGGCGGAGGCCGCGGGCGGCGCCCCCTACCTGAAGGCGCTCTCCGGTCCGCTGCCGCAGGCTCGGTTCTGCCCCACGGGCGGCGTCTCGCCCGCGAACGCGCCCACCTACCTGGCGCTGAAGAACGTCGGCTGCGTGGGCGGCAGTTGGATGCTCCCCGCCGACGCGATCGCGGCGAAGGACTGGGACCGGGTCGAGGCCCTGGCCCGCGAGGCGTCCTCGCTGCGTTGAGCCGGCTGAACTATGTGAGGTGCGCTGTCTCGTTGAGGCAGCGCACGCTCGCGTTCCCGTCCGCGTAGTACGCGACCGTGGTGAGGGACGCCGCCGCGAGCTCCATGCGGAACATCGCCTCGGCCGGGGCGCCGAGCGCGAGCCGCACCAGCGTCTTGATCGGCGTCACATGGCTGACCAGCACGGCGGTACGCCCCCGGTACGCGGCGGTCAGCCGGTCCCGCGCCTCGGCGACCCGCTCCGCGACCTCCGCGAAACTCTCGCCGCCACCGGTCGGGGCGGCGTCGGACGAGGCGAGCCAGGCGTTCAGGTCGTCCGGGTAGCGGGCGCCGGCCTCCTTGAACGTGAGCCCCTCCCACGCCCCGAAGTGCGTCTCGCGCAGCCCTTCGTCGACCTCCACGCCGAGCCCGAGCCGCCCGGCGACGACCTCGGCGGTCTCGCGGCACCGCTTCAGCGGCGATGCCACGACGACGTCGACGTCACCGCGCGCGACCAGGGCCGCGGCGGCGTCCGACGCCTGCCGACGACCGGTGTCGGAGAGCGCGGGGTCGCCGCCCCCACTCCCCGAGAACCGCTTCTCGGGCGTGAGGGCGGTCTCCCCGTGCCGGAGCAGGAGGAAGGTGGCGGGTGACCCGAGGTCCGGGGGTGTCACGTGTCTCCCTTGCGGCAGGCCCAACGGCGTTGCGGTCTCGGGGCTCTGCCCCGGACCCCGCGCCTCAATCGCCGGCGAGGCTGAGTGGTCCTAAAGCCCCGACTCGGACGTCCGAACCAGGATCCGCCGACAGTTCTCGCAACGAACGACCTCATCCGCCGCAGCCGCCCGAACCTCGTTCAGCTCCGTGATGTTGAGCTCGAGCCGGCACCCCTCACAACGCCGCTGGAACAGCTTCGCCGCCCCGACCCCGCCCTCCTTCTCGCGAAGCTTGTCGTACAGCTTCAGCAGGTCCGCCGGGATCGTCCCGGCGACGACCGCACGCTCCTTGGCGGCGGCGGAGACGTCGGCGTCGATGGCGGCATCCGCCGCGTCGCGCCGCGAGGTCGCGTCGTCGGCCTTGGCCTGCACCGAGGAGAGCCGCTCGGCCAGCTCGCCCGCGCGCTCCTGCGCGGACTCGCGGCGCTCCATGACCTCGAGGACGACGTCCTCCAGGTCGCCCTGGCGCTTGGCCAGCGAGGTGATCTCGCGCTGCAGGTTCTCCAGGTCCTTGGGGGACGTGACCGCGCCGGAGTCGAGGCGCTTCTGGTCGCGGGCGGCGCGCTGGCGGACCTGGTCGACGTCCTGCTCGGCCTTGGTCTGCTCGCGGGCGCAGTCGCTCTCCTCGGTCGTCGAGGCGACGTGCAGGTCGCGCAGCTGCGTGAGGTCCTTGGTCAGCGACTCGATCTCGTCGTGCTCGGGCAGCGACCGCTTCTTGTGCGCGAGCTGCTGGAGGCGGGTGTCGAGGTCCTGGAGATCGAGAAGACGGATCTGATCGGCGGGCGCGGCGTTCAGTTGGGGGCTCCAAAAGTAGATACAGGCGAGTCAGAAGGGGTGCGCGTAGCGCTCGCTGAAGGGGTGGTGGCGGGCGACGGGCGGGTGGACGCCGCGTGGGCCGTCCAGGGATCGGTGACCGTCTTCGAGACGTGGACCCGCAGGCGCCATCCCTCGCGGTCGGAGACCTCTTCGAGCTGAGCCGCGGCCAGCTCGCACCAGGGCCACTCGGTGGCCCAGTGCGCCGCGTCGAGCAGCGCGAGAGGGGTGGTCTCGCGGGCCTCGCTCACCGGGTGGTGGCGCAGGTCCGCGGTAAGGAAAGCATCGACGCCCGCCGCACGCACATCGTCGAAGAGGCTGTCGCCGGAGCCACCGCTCACGGCGATCGTACGCACCGTCGCGTCGAGGTCCCCCGCCACGCGGATGCCCTGCGCGGTGGCCGGCAGCCGGTCGGCGGCGCGGCCCGCGAGCTCGCGCAGCGTCAGCGGGTGCTCAAGATCGCAGACCCGGCCGAGGCCACGACGGCCGGCGGGGTCGGTGGGGTCCGGGACCAGGGGGCGGACGACGCGGACGCCGAGCGCGCCCGCGAGGGCGTCGGAGACGCCGGGGTCGGCCTTGTCGGCGTTGGTGTGCGCGACGTGCAGGGCGATGTCGTTCTTGATCAGCGTGTGGACGGCGCGGCCCTTGAACGTGGAGGCCGCCACCGTCGTCGTACCGCGCAGGTAGAGGGGGTGGTGCGTGACCAGCAGGTCCGCGCCGAGCTTCACCGCCTCGTCGACGATGTCCTGGACGGGGTCGACCGCGAAGAGCACCCGGCCGACCTCGGCGTCCGGATCACCGGCGACCGTGCCCACCGCGTCCCATCCCTCGGCGAGGGCCGGGGGCCAGAGGGCTTCGAGGGCGGCGGTTACTTCAGACAGACGGGGCACGCAGACAGGTTACCCGCGCCGCCCGCCCCACCCCCAAGCCCGGCCTTTCCCGTAAGGGGCGCAGGAGAGCACAGAGGACCCACCGTTCACAGCCAATTCGGGGCATGGCCCACCTTTCGTGTGAAACGGCGGGCGCGAGGTGCCACGGAGGTACGTGCGAAAACTAGCGTCGGCCCGGACAAGCGGAGGTGAACGATCCGTAATGGATCCCCTTCTTTGAGGGGGTCTCCACGAAGGAGGCTGGAACACCCATGACGGCCCTGGCCACGGAACCCACGCCGGATACACCGGAAATGCCGAAAATGCCGCCACGACCGCCGCACACCAGATGTGTGGTCACGATGGACGCGACGTACGCGGCGCGGCTCGCGCGGCACGGCGCGAGCCCCGACGCCCGGTTCCCCGAGCGCTGGACCCTGGACGGACCCGAGCCGTACGCGGTCCCGCTGCCGGGACCACAGCCGGAGGAGCCCGGCACCGCCGTGCTGCCCCTGACCGACGGCCGGGTGCTGATCCAGCGCGCGGCGGCAAAACGCCAGATGTTCTCGCTGCTCTACCCGACGGGTCCGGGCACGGGCGAGGTGCCGCTCGGGTCCGTGGAGTGCGCGGAGCTCACCCTGCTGCCGCCGACTCCGGACGGGCGCTGTGCCTACGCGTTGGCGGCCGGCGCGGAGTCGACCGCGGTGTGGCAGGTGGCGGGCGCGGGCTCCGGGCCCGAGCTGCTCGCCGAGGTGCCGGGGCGCTGCTCGGGCGGGGTCTGGCTGTCCCGCGAGGCCCGGCTGCTCGCGCTCGACCGCGCACCGTCGGACGCGGACGGCGGCGGCCCGGTGAAGACGGTGGTGGTGGATCTGGACCGGGGCGGCGAGGTCTCCCCGCTCCTTCAGGTCGCCGAGGACAGCGAGGACCGGCTGCTCCTCGCCGATCTCGACAGCGGCCTCATCCTGCTCCGCTCGGACGCCCCGACGCCGGGTGAACTCCGGCTCGGCTGGGGCGTGTTGGGCAGTACGCTGCCGATCCGGTTCCCGGAGTCGCTGCGCCTCGCCGACTGCGAGCTGACACCCTTCGCCATCCAGCCGGGCCAGCCGCTGATGCCGGAGGGCTGCGCGGTGGCGCTGCACGTGGCGAGCACCGAGGGCGGCTCCCCGTGGCTCGGCCTGTGGCGGCCCGCCGAGAGCCGGATGCACCAGGTCGCGGCGCCCGGCGGCTGGCTTCCGGGCAGCGGGTTCCTCTCGCGCGAGGGGGTGCTCTCCCTGCCGTACGTCAGCGAGGAGGTGCCGTGCGGTCTGGCGAGGTTCCAGGCACCCGAACCCCGCGCGGGGCAGCGGGAGCCGGAGGAGGAATCCGCCCCGCCCGAGCCCACCGCGACACGCCCCGTGCCGTTGGCGCAGGCGCCCCTCGGTGGCCGTACCACGGACCGTTAGACTCTCCCGGCTGCAACTGAAGGATCTTGTACGTGTTTACGGGGTGAATGTTCCGATGGTGGAAGGCAACGGCACGAATGTCGAGTTCGACGCGGAGGCGACGCGCCACGCGCGGGTCGGTTCGGGTCGGCACCGCGGCGAGGTGTCCTCGCCGCCCATGGCGGGCGGCGACCAGGAGTCGAGGCCGCGCGGGCGGCACCGTGGGGCGCGCGCCGACGAGGCGTAACGCTCGACACTCGATGTGAGGAAACGTATCTCTGAGGGGCCCGGCAGAAGCCGGGCCCCTCAGTCGTGTCGTGTCGATGGCGGTCGGCCGGGCTCAGCCGTGCTTGAGGCCGAGCACCTCCGCCGCCGCGAACGTCTCGTTCGGGGGCCGGTCCTTGTAGTGCGGGGTGAGCAGCGCGTCGAGCTCGTCGAACGTGAACGCGCCCTTGGCCGTGTCGAACTTCGCCTGCACCCTCGGCCGGTCGACGACCGCGACCATGCCGCCGTGCACCACCAGCAGTTGGCCGTTGATGTTCCCTGCGGCGGGCGCGGCGAGGTAGCCGACGAGCGGGGCGACGTGTTCGGGCGCGAGCGGGTCGAGCCCGTCCTCCGGCTCGGCGAACCCGGCGAAGACGTCCTCCGTCATACGGGTGCGGGCCCTCGGGCAGATGACGTTCGCGGTGACGCCGTACTTGGCGAGGGCGAGCGCGGTGGAGGTGGTGAGCCCCACGATGCCGCCCTTGGCTGCGGCGTAGTTGGGCTGGCCGGCCGAGCCCGCGAGGAAGGCCTCGGACGAGGTGTTGATGATGCGCCCGTAGACCGGGGCGCCTGCCGCCTTCGAGGCCTCGCGCCAGTGGCGGGCCGCGAAGTGGCTGGTGTTGTAGTGGCCCTTGAGGTGGACGTGGATGACCGAGTCCCACTCCTCCTCGGTCATCGAGAAGATCATGCGGTCGCGGAGGATGCCGGCGTTGTTGACGAGGATGTCGAGTTGGCCGTACGTGTCGATGGCCAACTGGACGAGTTCGCGGGCCTGTTGGTGGTCGGCGACGTCGCCGGTGTGGGCGGTGGCGGTTCCGCCCGTGGCCTCGATCTCCGCGACGACCTGTTCCGCGGGGCCGGTCGTGGCCTCGCCGGAGCCGTCGCGGCCGGGTTGGCCGAAGTCGTTGACGACGACGTTTGCGCCCAGGCGGGCGAGTTCGAGGGCTTCGGCGCGGCCGAGGCCGCGGCCGGCGCCGGTGACGATGGCCGTGCGGCCGGTGAGCGGCGTGGACATACGGTTCTGCTTCCTCTCGGGGGTGTTTGCGCCGCGACGGCGTTGCGGACACGGGGCTCCGCCCCGGACCCCGCTGCTCAATCGCCGCAGGGGCTTGATTTACCCACTCGCCGCTCATGGGCTGAAAAGATCTGCTCAATCGCCGCAGGGGCTTGATCTATCAAGCCCCGCCGGCGATTGAGGCGATCTTTTAAGCCCCGCCGGCGTTTGAGGCGCGGGGTCCGGGGCGGAGCCCCGCGCCCGCAACGCCGGTGCGGCTACAGCTCGATACAGGTCCGCAGGGCGACACCCGTGCGCATTTGGTCGAGGGCCTCGTTGATCTCCGACAGTGGGACCCGGTGCGTGATCAGGGACTCCAGGTCGATGCGTCCCGCCCGCCACAGGGCGATCGCCCGCTCGTAGGACCGCAGGACGTCACCGCCCCCGTACATCGACGGCAGGATCTTCTTCTCGTCGAAGAACAGCTCGAACATGTTGAGCTGAAGAAAGTCGTCCATGGCCCCGGCGCCGACCACGCAGAGCGTGCCGCCGCGGCGCGTCGTCTCGTACGCCGTGCGGGCGGTGGCGGACTTGCCGACGACCTCGAAGACGTAGTCGAAGCCCTCGCCCGCCGTGATGTTCTGCTTGGCGTCGGCCAGTTCGTCCGGTGAGATCGCCTGCGTCGCACCGAACTTGAGGGCCGATTCGCGCCGCGATTCCACCGGGTCCACGGCGACGATCTGCGCCGCGCCCTTGAGCCGCGCGCCCTGGATCGCGGAGATGCCGACGCCGCCGCAGCCGATGACGGCGACGGACGAACCCGCCTGTACGTCCGCCGTGTTGATCGCGGCGCCGAGCCCGGTGGTGACGCCGCAGCCGATGAGCGCCGCGATGTCGAAGGGCACGTCGTCGGGGATCGGTACGGCGCAGGCCGCGTTGACCACGACCTCCTCGGTGAAGGTGCCGGTCCCGGCGAAACCGAAGACGTCCCCGCCGGGGCGCTTGAAGTTGGGGGTGCCCGCGTTCATGAATCCGGCGAGACAGAGCTCGGTCTGGCCGCGCTTGCAGGCGGGGCAGGTGCCACAGGCGGGCAGCCAGCACATCAGGACTCGTTGACCGGGCGTCAGGTTCGTTACTCCGTCGCCGACTTCGACGATCTCGCCCGCGCCCTCGTGGCCGGGGATGAACGGGGCCGGCTGCGGCAGCACCCCGTTCATCGCGGAGACGTCGGAGTGGCACAGGCCGGTGGCGCGCAGCCGGACCCGCACCTTGCCCGGCCCGAAGCCGACCGCCTCGACGTCGTCCAGTACCTCGAGTTTGTCCTGGCCTATCTCGTGCAGTACGGCTGCTCGCATGGCGTGCGGCTCCTTCGCGATCGATCTGCCTGCTGGTTGCGTCAGTTGTGGTCGACGAGTGTGTCCGCGAGCACCGGAGCGTCCTCGCGCTCCACCGCGGTGACCGTCACCTGCACCCTCCCCGGCTGCTCCCACATACGGATGCGCAGCGTCTCGCCGGGGAAGACGATCCCGGCGAAGCGGGTGCTGTAGCGGGTGATGCGGGAGACGTCGCCGCCGAGGGCCGTGTCCGCGACCGCCTTCAGGGTCATGCCGTAGCTGCACAGGCCGTGCAGGATCGGCTTGTCGAAGCCGGCCAGCTTGGCGAACTCCGGGTCGGCGTGCAGCGGGTTCCAGTCGCCGGAGAGCCGGTAGAGGAGGGCCTGGTCCTCACGGATGGTCCGTTCGACGGTGCGGTCGGGTTCGCGGGAGGGGACTTCCAGGCGCTCGGAAGGGCCGCGGTCGCCGCCGAATCCGCCCTCTCCGCGTACGAAGATCTGGGAGTCGGCCGTCCACAACGGGCCGTCCGCGTCGGCGACTTCGCTGCGCAGCACGAGCACGGCCGCCTTGGTCTTGTCGTACACGGCGGCGACGCGTGAGGTGGTGGTCGCCTTTCCCTTGACCGGGATGGGGCGGTGCAGCTCGATGGTCTGGCCGCCGTGCAGCACGTGCGCGAGGTTCACGTCGATGCCGGGCGCGGACAGGCCGCCGACGACACCCATGCCCGCGCCCGCGACGGTCGCGAAGCTGGGCAGGACGTGCAGTTTCGACTCGAGCGTGTAGCGCAGCTCGTCGGGGTCGGTGGCGGGGCGGCCCGCGCCGAGACCCAGGTGGTAGAGCTGAATATCCTTGTGGTCCCAGGTGATCTCGGCGGACCTGGGCTCTGCGGCTACGGCCTTCGCGGCGTCGATGGGCATGCGCTGGCGCTCCTAGGGCTGGTCGAAGACCTCGGTGCGACCGTCCGCACCGTCGGCCGCACCGAGGTCGTCACGGGCCGGGTAGAACCTGTTCCAATTCACCCGGCGACCCATGTATAGCCAAGAGCGCATGTCTTGGGAAGGGCCGCGCCGCACCTTTCTGACGGAACGTCAGAAAGTGTGGGCCGTGAACGACAGTGACATTTGTACCGGCGAGGTACGGACAATCGCATCTGCCGCCGCTCGCCCCGGATCCGTAGCGTCATCGCCATGAAGACGATGAAGGCGGCGGCAGTGTCCTTCGCGGGGGCCGTCAAGACGTTCGGTGACATACGGGCCGTGGCCGGGCTCGACCTGGAGATCGCGGCAGGCGAGACCGTGGCACTGCTCGGCCGCAACGGCGCCGGGAAGTCCACCTCCCTCGCCCTGCTGCTCGGCCTGGACGAGCCCGACGAGGGGCACGTGGAGCTGTTCGGCACGGCGCCGCAGGACGCGGTCCGGGCCGGGCGGGTGGGCGCGATGCTGCAGGAGGGGCGGGCCGTGCCCCGGGTCACGGTCGCCGAGCTGGTCGGGTTCGTGGCCGGGCGGTACCCGGAGCCCATGGACACGGCGGAGGCGCTGCGGCTCGCCGGGATCGAGGAGCTCGCCGGGCGCCGGGTCGACAAGCTGTCGGGCGGGCAGACGCAGCGGGTGCGGTTCGCCGTGGCGCTCGCGGGCAACCCGGCGCTGCTCGTGCTCGACGAACCGACCGCGGCCCTCGACGTCGAGGCGCGGCACGCGTTCTGGACCTCGATGCGGGCGTACGCGCGGCGCGGCCACACGGTGCTGTTCTCCACGCACTACCTGGAGGAGGCCGATGCCAACGCCGACCGGATCGTGGTGATCGACCGGGGCCGGGTCGTCGCCGACGGCAGCGGCGACGAGCTGCGCAGGGCGGGCGGCGGTAGCCTCGTCTCCTTCGACCTGGCGGGGCGCGGCACGGAAGGGCTCTCACTGCTGCCGGGCGTCGTGTCCGTGGAGGTCCGCGGCGACCGGGCCCGGCTGCGTACCGAGGACTCGGACGCGACCGTCATGGCGCTCGCCGGCCTGGACGCCGTACGCAATCTGGAGGTCGCCCCGGCCTCCCTCGACGACGCCTTCATGGCGCTGACCGCGGACCCCCGCGACCTGGAGCGTGTGTGAGATGCGGGACTATCTGCTGCTTGAAGTGCGGCGCACACTGCGCGACGGCCGGTTCGTGATCGGCACGGTCGCGATGCCGGTGATGATGTACCTCTTGTTCACCAACATCGGCTCTGACGCCGGAAGTTGGAAGACCGCGTCGATGATCGGGATGGCTGCCTACGGTGCGGTGGGCGCGGCCATGAACACGGCGGCCGGAGTCGCCGAGGACCGGGCGATCGGCTGGCTGCGGCAGCTGCGGGTCACGCCGATGACCCCGCGCCAGGGGGTCGTCGGACGGGCCCTGACCGGCGCGGTGACGGTCCTCCCCGCCATCACGGCGGTGCTGCTCGCGGGAGCCCTGGTCAACGGGGTGCGGCTCGACGCCTGGAAGTGGCCGGTCATCGCGCTGCTGCTGTGGCTGGGCTCGCTGCCGTTCACGATGCTCGGGCTCGGCAACGGCTACCGGCTGACCTCGCAGGCCATGGGCGGCATGAACATGCTCTGCTACCTCGGGCTCGCGGTGCTCGGCGGGCTGTGGTTCCCGGTGGCACTGTTCCCCGGCTGGTTGCAGACGGTCTCCTCGTACACGCCGACCAATCGCTTCGCGCAGCTCGGCACGGCGGTCGCCGACGGACACGCGCCGTCGCTCGCGGCTCTCGCGGTGCTGTCCGCCTGGCTGCTCGCCTTCGGTTCGTACGCTGTGGTCTCGTACCGCAAGGCCGCGCGCACCATCTGACCTTCAAAGACGGAGACCGGACATGTCCTGGTGGAGCAACGTCAACTGTCAGTTCCGCGAGCTGCGTGCGGCGCAGGCCGAGTGGAAGGCCGAGAACGAGCGGGTAAAGGCGGAGCGGCGGGCGCGCGGCGAGCACGGCAGGCTGCCCGAGGAACTGGGCCCGCCACCCACCGGGTTCGCGCTGCTGCCGTGGCTGCTCATGGGCATGGGCGCGCTGTCGAACATCTTCCAGGGCAAGGACACCAACCCCTGGCTCGGCGGACTCGGCCTCCTCACCTTCAACTCCCTCTACATCTATGTGGTGTTCAGGGCATTTCGCAAGGAGACCCGCAACGCGACGTCGACGCGGGTCGTGCTGGCCGTGATGACGCTGCTGACCTGTGCGCTCGTCGGTGGTTTCGGCGGCAGCTGGATCGCGTTCTTCCCGCTGCTCGGGCTCGCGGCAGGTGCGGTCCTGCGCGGCCCGCACCTCGGCAGGGCCGGGCTCGGTCTGAGCGCGCTCGCGGGCGTCGTCTCCGGGCTGAAGGAGGGCTGGGACGCGGTGGGGGCCGTGTACGGCACGTTCCTGTCGATGATGGTGACTGCGGCGATCCTCTCGCTGTCCGAGGCCGTACGTGAACTGCGCTCCGCCCGCGAGGAGTTGGCGCGCCGGGCGGTCGAGGAGGAACGGCTCCGCTTCTCCCGGGACCTGCACGACCTGCTCGGGCACACGCTCTCGGTGATCGTCGTGAAGTCGGAGGCGGCCCGCCGGGTCGCGCCGCGCAGTATGGAAGCGGCGCTGGAGCAGATCACCGACATCGAGGCGGTCGGCCGGCAGGCACTCACCGAGATCCGGGAGGCGGTGAGTGGCTACCGCGAGGGCAGTCTCGCCACGGAGCTGGACCGGGCGCGGTCCGCGCTCACGGCCGCCGCCATCGAACCCGTCGTCCGCCAGTCGGGCCCGCCCGTGTCCGCGCAGACGGAGGCGCTGCTCGGCTGGGTGGTGCGGGAGGCGGTGACGAACACGGTGCGCCACAGCTCGGCCACCACCTGCACGATCAGCGTCGAGGGGGCGGCGGAGCGGGTACTGCTGCGGGTCACGGACGACGGGGTGGGCGCGGCCGCCGCGCCGCCCGTCACCGGCGTGGGCGGCACCGGGCTGAAGGGACTCACCGAACGGCTCGCCACCGCGGGCGGCTCCCTGACGGCGCAGCCCCTCGCACGCGGCGGCTTCGAGGTACGGGCCCAGCTCCCCGTCGCGGACCTGGAGCCGGCGGCGGCCGCCCCGACGGACGCCGGTCTCGCCCGGCACGGATAAGGCGCCACGGGCGGGTCCGCGCCGTACGCTCACCCCTGTGACGGAGATGCCGCAGGACCAACGCCCGGCCAAGAGCATCCGCGTGCTCCTCGCGGAGGACCAGGGGATGATGCGGGGCGCGCTCGCGCTGCTGCTCGGTCTCGAGCCGGACCTGGAGGTCGTCGCCCAGATCGCGGCCGGCGACACCATCGTCGACACGGCGCTCACGTGCCGGCCCGATGTGGCGCTGCTCGACATCGAACTGCCCGGCCGCAGCGGGCTCGACGCCGCGGCGGAGCTGCGCGAGCAGGTGCCGGACTGCCGGGTGCTGATCCTCACCACGTTCGGGCGGCCCGGGTATCTGCGGCGCGCGATGGAGGCAGGGGCGGCGGGGTTCCTCGTCAAGGACGGGCCGGTCGAGGAGCTTGCCGAGTCGATCCGCAAGGTGCTGCGGGGGGAGACGGTGGTCGACCCGGCGCTTGCCGCTGCCGCGTTGTCGGCGGGGCCGAGTCCGCTCACCGTGCGTGAGGCGGATGCCCTGCGGGCGGCTGCGGACGGGGTGACCGTCGCGGATATCGCCGCGCGGCTGCATCTGTCGGAGTCGACCGTGCGGAATTACCTGTCGGCGGCTATTGGGAAGGCGGGGGTGCGGAATCGGGCGGAGGCGCTGCGGGTCGCCTCCGAGCGTGGGTGGCTGTGAGGGGGGTGCGGTTGCGGGGCTCCGCCCCGGACCCCGCTGCTCAATCGCCGCAGGGGCTTAATAGTGGGGCTCAATCGGCATGATCAGCTTGATTTTGCAGGCCGCATGCCCACCAGCAGCACCACCGCCGCCACCACCAGGATTCCCGACCCCACCGCGAATGATCCCGCGTAGCCGCGGGTCAGTGCGGCAGGGGCCACCGAACCCGCGGAGCGGGACGTCGCCACTGTGGAGAGGATGGCCAGGCCCAGGGAACCGCCCAGGGTGCGGGACGTGTTGACGAGGCCGGAGACCAGGCCCGCGTGGCCCGGCGCGGCGCCCGATGTCGCCAGTGAGGCCAGCGGGGTCATCGCGCATCCTGCGCCCGCCATCATCACGATTCCGGGCAGCATGATCGTGGTGACGTACGCGCCGTCCGCGCTCATCGTCGACTGCCACAGGAATCCGGCCGCAGTCACGAGCACGCCCACCACCGCCACGTTCCGCGCCCCGTAGCGGGGCATCAGGCGCGGTGCGAACTTCGAGCCCAACACCACCGCCAGCGAGCTCGGCACCAGCGCGAGGCCCGCCTCGATCGGCGTGTAGCCGAGCACGTTCTGCGCGTACAGCGTCATGAAGAACCACATGGCGAACGAGCCCATGCCGCACACGAACATCGCCGCGTTCGCGACCGCCACCGAGCGCACCTTGAACAGACCGAGAGGCATCAGCGGGAGCCGGGTGCACGCCTCCACCAGCAAGAACGCGACGATCAGCAGGAGCGCGATGCCCAGCGGCACCAGCGTCGCCGCGTCGCCCCAGCCCCGCTCCTCCGTCTGCACGATGCCGTACGCGAGGACCGCCGTGCCCGCCGTCACGAGGACCGCGCCGGGCAGGTCGAGCCGGCGTTCGCCGCCCGCGCGGGACTCCTTGATCCAGCGGGCCGCCGCCGCGAGGACGACCGCGCCCAGCGGAACGTTGATGAGCAGCACCCAGCGCCAGTTCAGGCCCTCCGTGAGGACGCCGCCGACGAGTCCGCCGGCCGCGCCGCCGCCCGCGCCGACCGCCGTCCACGTCGCGATGGCCCGCGCCCTTGCGGCCCCTTCCGGGACGGCGGAGGTGAGGATCGTCAGGGTGGACGGTGCGAGGACCGCCGCTCCGAGGCCCTGCACGGCGCGCGCCGCGAGCAGCTGCCAGCCCTCCTGCGCGAGCCCGCCGGCGAGCGAGGCCAGCGTGAACAGGCCGAGCCCGACCAGGAACATCCGCTTGCGGCCGAAGAGGTCGCCGGCCCGGCCACCGAGGAGCATGAAGCCCGCGAACGCGATCGAGTAGGCGTTCACCACCCACTGCAGCCCGCTCGCGCTGAGCCCGAGGTCGGTGCGCATCGACGGCAGCGCCACGTTCACCACGGACACGTCGAGGACGACGAGGAACTGTCCGGCGCAGGCCACAGCCACCACCAGCCAGGCGGGCGGGGCGGCGGCCGCACGGCCACGGGAACGTATCGCGTCGTCGGAGGCCGCTTCGGGAGCGGCGTCGGGGGGAGTCTGGGCCATGCGTGTCATGGTCTCAGTCGCCCGGCACCCCGTACATCCGGATTTCGCCGCACCCAGGGTAGGCCCCCGGACCTAGGGCCTGGGGCCTGGGGCCTGGGGCCTGGGGGTCACCCGCGTCGCAGCATCGTCACCACCGCCGCGCCGCCGAGGCCGATGTTGTGGGCGAGGCCGACCCGGGCGTCCGGGACCTGGCGCGGCCCCGCCTCGCCCCTCAACTGCCAGGTCAGCTCGGCGGCTTGGGCGATGCCGGTGGCGCCCAGCGGGTGGCCCTTGGAGATGAGGCCGCCGGAGGGATTCACCACCCACTTACCGCCGTACGTCGTCGCGCCCGACTCGACGAGCTTGCCGGACTCGCCCTCGGCGCACATGCCGAGCGCCTCGTACGTGAGGAGTTCGTTGATGGAGAAGCAGTCGTGCAGTTCGACGACGTCCACGTCCTCGATGCCGACCCCGGAGGCCTCGAAGACCTGCCGCCCGGCCTCCCGCGACATCGGCTGACCGACCACGTCGATGCACGATCCGGACGCGAAGGACTCGTCGGTGTCCGTGGTCATCGACTGGGCCGCGATCTCGATCGCCTTGTCGCCGAGGCCTCGTTCCTCGACGAAGCGTTCGGAGACGACGACCGCCGCTGCCGCGCCGTCCGAGGTGGGCGAGCACTGGAGCTTCGTCAGCGGCGTGTGAATGGTCTTGGCGGCGAGGATCTCGTCGACCGTGTACGCGTCCTGGAACTGGGCGTACGGGTTGTTCACCGAGTGCCGGTGGTTCTTGGCGCCCACCGCCGCCAACTGGGCCTCCGTCGTGCCGTACCGCTCCATGTGCTCGCGGGCGGCGTCGCCGAAGATCTGGGCGGTGGGCGGGCTCATCTCGAAGCCGTGGCGGGCCGCCATGATCCCGTAGTGGCGGGCGACGGGGGATGTCTTGCCGAATCCATCAGCGGCTCCGCCGCGGGCCCCTCCGTCGGCCCCTCCCCCGAGCGCGCCGCGCTGCATCTTCTCGAAGCCGAGCGCGAGCACGCAGTCGCTGATCCCGCCCTCGACGAACTGGCGGGCCATCATCAGCGCGGTCGAACCCGTCGCGCAGTTGTTGTTGACGTTGTAGACCGGTATGCCGGTCAACCCCAGTTCGTACGCGGCGCGTTGGCCCGCCGTCGACGCCTGGAAACAGTAGCCGACGGGGGTCTGCTGGACGTCCGCGTAGGAGATCCCGGCGTCGTCGAGGGCCGTGGTGCCAGCCTCCTTCACCATGTCCCAGTACTGCCAGTCCTTGGTCTCGGGCTTCTCGAACCTGGTCATGCCGACGCCGACGATGTACGACTTCATGGCTGCGCACCCCTCCTGCCGCTACCCACTGCCTGTATTAGCTGACGGTTCGTCAGATAGTGGCAGGGCGAGCCGTCCGACGGAAGGGCCCAGAGGCCCGGATCTCGGCGAGCGGGACCTGGCCGCCGTCGGCCAGCGCGGCGAAGTGGTCCAGGGCGGTGCGGGGCGGCGCGTCCGGATCGTCGGCGAGCGCCGTGTACGTACGCGCGACGAGCAGCGCGCGGCCGTCACCGCTCGTACGGGCCTCGTGCTCGGCCTGCTCGTACAGGAGCGCCTCCATGACGGCGCGGGTGAGCTCGTCGGCGTAGCGGCCGATGCGCATCTCCTGTTCGTCCGCCGGGAGTTCAAGGAGTGCGTCGCCCTTCTCCCGGAGGAGCTCCCATCGGTCGTCGAGCAAGGTGTGTGCTCGGAAAAATGTCGCACTGACAGGTGTCAGTGCGACATTTTTCCGAGCAGGCACCCCTTCCGGCGCCACATGCGGGCTCCCGTACGTGTCGGCGAGGGTGTGGTGGGCGTTCTGGCGGCGCATGCAGCGCAGCACGTCGAGGGCGATGACGTTCGATGAGCCCTCCCAGATGGAGCCGAGGTGGGCGTCGCGGACGAGCCGCGGGTTGACCCAGTCCTCGATGTAGCCGTTGCCGCCGCGGATCTCCATGGCCTCGCCGGTGACGGTGCGGGCGCGCTTGCACAGGGTGTGCTTGGCGAGGGGGGTGAGGACGCGGACGAGCGCGCGGGCGCCGGGATCCCCTTCGTCGGCGGCGGTCAGCCGGGCCGCGGCCTCGATGACCAGGTGCAGCGCGGCCTCCGTGTCGAGGATCATCGGGAGCAGCGTGGCCCGCATCAGCGGCTGGTCGAAGAGGGACTTGCCGAAGACGTGGCGCTCGCGGGTGTGGTCGACGGACTCGCGGACGGCGCGGCGCATCAGGGCCGTGGCACGCATGGCGTTGGAGAGGCGGGAGACGTTGAGCATCTCGGCCATCTGCCGGAATCCGTGGGTGAGTTGGCCGACGGGGGTCGCGTACGCCGCTTCCAGGGTGACCTCGCCGCTGGCGATGGAGCGAGACCCCAGCTTGTCCTTGAGGCGGTCGATGCGCAGGGCGTTGCGGCTGCCGTCGGGGCGCAGTCGCGGCACGAGGAACATGCCGAGGCCGCGCGTGCCTTCGCCCTGGCCCGGAACGCGGGCGAGGGTGAGGACGACATCGGCGGACGGGTTCGAGGCGAACCACTTCTTGCCGGTGAGGGTCCAGTGGCCGCCCCGGTCGGTGGCAACGGTCTCCGTCAGGCCGACGTCCGTTCCGCCCTGCTTCTCCGTCATGAACATCGCGCCGGTGGACCGGAGTTCGGGGTCGGTGGAGGAGAGGGCCGCGATCTCGTCGGCGTACCGCTCGGGGTCGAAGAGGCGCAGGATGCGGGCGGCGGAGTCGGTCATGGACAGCGGGCAGGCCATGCCGAACTCGGACTGTACGTAGAGGTAGGACAGGGCGTACTTGACGGTGTGCGGGACCTTGGTGGGCCAGCCGAGAACGCCGGGCCTGTGGGACATCGCGGCGAGGCCGAAGCGTTCGTAGGCGATGGCCGCCGCTGCGTCGTGGGCGGGATGGAAGGTGACCTCGTCGATCCGGGTGCCGTCGGGGGCGTACTGGACGAGCTTCGGCGGATTGGCGTCGGCGAGCGCGGCGTGGCGGTCGAGTTCGCCCCCCGCCAGTTCGCCGAGTTCGGCGAGGAGGGGTTCGACGCGGGCGCGGTCCTCGGCGGACAGGACACGGTCGAGGAGGGGACGCAGGGCGGGGTCACGGTCGGCATGGTTCATGGGGCCCCCAGGTCAGGGTGGACGATCCGGCCCCGCCGACGTTTGAGGCGCGGGCCCGGGGCAGAGCCCCGTCGCGATACGCGGATCACTCTGCCCCTGCGCATTAGGTACTGTCCAAGACCAATTCCGGGGCGAACTGAGCGGCGATCGCGCGCAATCAGCTCCCTGGCTCCGGCGTCGGCAGCACGTCCCGCGCCACCCGCAGCACCGCCTGCAACGCCGCCGAAGGGTTGCCGCTGCGCCAGCCGAGCGCGATCGGCAGGACCGGCGCCTCTCCCCCGGCCAGCGGCCTGAACACCACATGTTCCAGGTGGATGTCGCGCGCCGACTCGACGACGACCGCGACGCCGACGCCCGCGCCGACGAGCGCCAGCATGGTGTACGCGTCCGGGGCCTCCTGCGCGATCCGGGGCGCGAACCCGGCGTCGTGGCACGCCTGCGTCATGGCGTCCCGCACCGCGGACTCGCGGGAGAGCGGGAAGGTGACGACGGGTTCGTCGGCGAGCGCGCGCACGGGGATCTCGGCGTGGTCCGCGAGCGGGTGGCTGTCGGGCAGGGCGAGGACGAGGCGCTCCATGCGGACGACGCGGGCGGTGATGCCGCGCCGCACCGGCAGTGCCACGAAGCCGATGTCGAGGGTGCCGTCGGTGATCCGGCGCAGCGCCTCGCCGCTGTAGGTCTGCCCCTCCAGCACCAGCTCGATGCCGGGCAGTCGGGAGGTGACGGCGCGGGTGAGCAGGGGCAGCGCCGCGTAGCTGCTGGCCCCGGCGAAGCCGACCGATACCCGGCCGACCTCGCCCAGGTGCGCGGCCCGCACCGTCCGGTGCACGGCGGCGGCGTCCGCGAGCAGTTTCCGGGCCGGCTCGACGAGCGCCTGCCCCGCGGAAGTGAGGCGGACGGTGCGGGTGGTGCGGTCGAAGAGCTTCACGCCCAGATCGCGTTCGAGCAGCTTGATCTGCTGGCTGAGCGGCGACTGGGCGATGTGCAGGCGCTCGGCGGCGCGGCCGAAGTGCAGCTCCTCGGCGACGGCCACGAATCCGGTGAGGTGTTTCAGCTCCACGGGGCGACCCTACGGGCCGGGCGCTCGCAGCCCCCTTTACCTGGCGTTTGCCCCTTCGCACGAAGCTTGCTATACAGAAATCAAGCCCTCATCAAGGGCTCGCGGACGAGGGAGCAGTACCCGCTGAGCGACAAGACTGCCTTGGAAGGTGAGTCCGTCGTGCCGTGGGTTGTTCTGATTCTCTCCGGGGTCCTCGAGGCGGTGTGGGCCTCCGCGCTGGGCGCGTCCCACGGCCTGAAGCGCCCCGTCCCCACCGTGATCTTCATCGTCGCCCTGACCGGCTCCATGGCAGGCCTGGCCCATGCCATGCACGAGCTGCCGACCGGCACCTCGTACGCCGTGTGGGTCGGCATCGGCGCCGTACTGACCGCCCTGTACGCGATCGTGCGCGGCCAGGAGAAGGCGACACCCGCGAAGAGCCTGCTGCTGGTCGGCCTGATCGGCTGCGTCGTGGGCCTGAAGGCGGTGAGCTGACCATGGCATGGGGAATCCTCGTCCTCAGCGGCGTCTTCGAGGCCGTCTGGGCCACCGCGCTCGGGCACTCCAAGAACTTCTCCGAAACCGGCCCGACGATCATCTTCGTCGTCGGACTGATCATCTCGATGTCCGGCCTCGCCTACGCGATGAAGAAGATCCCGATCAGCGTCGCCTACGCGGTGTGGATCGGCATCGGGGCCGCACTGACCGTGACCTACGCGATGGTGACGGGCGACGAGGCGGCCAAGCCGCTGAAGGTCGTCTTCCTCGCCGGGATCATCCTCTGCGTGGTCGGCCTGAAGTTCGTGAAGACCGTTCCGGGCAAGAACGCCCACCCGGAGCTGTCATCGGCCGACGACGTCAGTCACGGGGCAGACCAAGAATCCGCTCCGCCACGACGTTGAGCTGCACCTGAGTCGTCCCGCCCGCGATCGTCAGGCAGCGGGACAGCAGAAAGCCGTGGAGGGCCCGCTCTCCTGGGCCCTCGCGCAACGCGCCTGCCGGGCCCAGGAGTTCGAGGGCGAGTTCCGCGACCTTCTGCTGGTGCGGGGTCTGCACCAGCTTCCTGACCGAGGCGCCCGCTCCCGGTTCCGCGCCCGCGACCTGGAGCATGGTCGTACGCAGGCCGATACAGCCGAGCGCGTGCGCCTCCGCGGCGAGCGCGCCGATCCTCGCCCGGTACGCGCCGTCCAGGTCACCGGACCGCGCGAGCAGCGCCTCCAGACCCGTGTCGAACGTCAACTGGTCGGCCATGTGCACCCGTTCATTGCCGAGCGTGTGCCGGGCGACCCGCCAGCCGTCGTCGACCTCACCGACCACGGCGTCCGCCGGCAGCACGACGTCATCGAAGTACACCTCGTTGAAGAGGGAGTCCCCGGTGATCTCGCGCAACGGCCGGATGTCGATGCCGTCGGTGTTCTTCATGTCGAGGACGAAGTAGGTGAGGCCCTTGTGCTTGGGCGCGTCCGGGTCGGTCCGGGCGAGCAGGATGCCGTGGTCCGCCCACTGCGCGGCGCTCGTCCACACCTTCTGCCCGTTGATCCGCCACCGCCCGTCGGGCATCCGCTCCGCCCGCGTACGCAGCGAGGCGAGGTCGGATCCGGCCCCCGGCTCCGAGAACAGCTGGCACCACAGCGTCTCGCCGCGCAGGGTCGCCGGGAGATGGCGGTCGCGCTGCTCCTGGGTGCCGTAGGAGATGAGGGAGGGCACGACCCACGTGGCGATGCCGAGGTCGCTGAGCTTCACCCCGGCCGCCTTCAACTCCTGCTGCACGGCGAGCTGTTGGACGGGCCCGGCGCCGAGCCCGTACGGGGGCGGAAGGTGCGGCGCCGCGTAGCCGGTGGGTGCGAGGGCACGGCGTGCGGCCTTCGGGTCGAGTCCTCGCGCCCCCTCGATGACGCTTCGGGCCGCGTCCCGGTGCGCGTCCGCCTCGGCGGGCAGCTCGAATCGCAGCTCGCGACGCACGCCGGATTCGGCGAGCCGTACGGCGCGCAGCCGGTGCGCGTCCCCCGCGCCGAGCAGTTGGCGGGCGACGACGGCTCGGCGCAGATAGAGGTGGGCGTCGTGCTCCCAGGTGAAACCGATGCCGCCGAGGACCTGGATGCAGTCCTTGGCGCAGGTGTACGCGGCGTCGAGCGCGGTTCCCGCGGCGAGCGCGGCGACGAGCCCGCGCACATCGCCGGGGCTGTCGTCCTCCAGGGCCCGCGCGGCGTCCCACGTGAGCGCGGCGGCCTGTTCCACCCGCACCAGCATGTCGGCGCACAGGTGCTTGACGCCCTGGAACTGCCCGATGGGCCGCCCGAACTGCTCGCGCACCTTGGCGTGTTCAGCCGCGGCGTGCAGCGCCCAGGCCGCGGTGCCGCAGGCGTCGGCGGCGAGCAGTACGCAGGCGAGGTCGCGTACGACGGTGGCGCCGAGGCTCGTCAGGATCCGGTCGGTGGGGACGGCCACTCCGCTCGCCGTGACCTCCGCGGTGGGCCGGGTGGGGTCCCCGCTCTCGTGCGCGCGGACGGTGAGCCCGGGGCTCTCGGCGTCGACGGCGAACCACACCACGCCCTCGGCGCTCTCCGCCGCGAGTACCAGCAGATCGGCGTCGGCGCCGGTGAGGACGGGCGGCGCTGCCCCGTCGAGCACGAGTCCGTCGGGGCCCGCGACGGCGCTGAGCCCGCCGGGCCCGAACGCGACCGCGCCGATCCGCTCCCCTTCGGCGAGGGCACGGGTGAGCTCGCGCCGTCCGGCCCTGCGCAGCACTTCGGCGGCGAGCACGCTGCCGGCGAACGGCCCGGGCAGCGCCGCGCGCCCCGCCTCTTCCACGACCACCGCGAGATCGAGGAGGGTCCCGCCCCCGCCGCCGTACGACTCGGGGAGGTGCACCCCGAGGAGGCCCTGCCCGGCGAGACCGTCCCAGTGGGAGGGGCGGTGGCCGGGGGCGGCCGGGGCGTCGAGCAGCTTGCGCACCTCGTCGGGCGGTACGGCGCGCGCGATCCAACCGCGCACGGCGTCCGCGAGTTCCCGCTGTTCCTGCGTGATGGCGATGCCCATGCGGCGCACGGTAGAACACGTTCCAGTAGACCGGAAGACCAAATCTGACACTGGGTCAGGAACTTCGGAGACGACCGTTCACCGAGCGGTGACGTAATGAAGAGGTAAAGGATCCCGCTCGTACGACGAACGTCGGAATAGTCGCCCCAGCCAACCGGTTCGACATACACACAACCTGCCGCAAGACCGCCCGCACACCACCGCATACCGACCGCACAGCGCGCGCCCCGACCCCGGCGGCGCGCGTTCGCCGTCCCAAGAGTCACGTCTCAGTACGTGGACCGAGACCGCCTTCCGGAGGCCTTCCTTCATGTCCCAGCCGACGACTCAAGCCCGCCCTTCAGGCGGCGTCGTCCCCGTCCTCGCCTTCGCCGGCATCACCGTGGCGGTCATGCAGACGCTGCTCGTGCCGGTGATCAAGGACCTGCCCGAGCTGCTGAACACCGCCCCCTCCAACGCGACCTGGGTCATGACCTCGACCCTTCTCGCGGGCGCCGTCGCGACCCCCATCATGGGCCGCCTCGGTGACCTGGCCGGCAAGCGCCGGATGCTGCTCACCAGCCTCGCCATCATGGTGCTCGGCTCCCTGGTCTGCGGCTTCACGGACAACCTGCTCGTCATGATCGTGGGCCGCGCGCTGCAGGGCTTCGCCATGGGCGCCATTCCGCTCGGCATCGGCCTGATGCGCGACATGCTGCCGCGCGAGAAGCTCGGCTCGGCGATGGCCCTGATGTCCTCGTCCATCGGCGTCGGCGGCGGACTCGCCCTCCCGGTGGCGGCGCTCGTCGCCCAGCACGCCGACTGGCACGCGCTGTTCTTCGGCGCGGCGGGTCTCGGCGTCGTCGCGATCGCCCTCACCCTCTTCTTCGTCCCGGAGAGCCCGCTGCGCGCGCAGGGCTCCTTCGACATCGTGGGCGCCTTCGGCCTCACCCTCGGCCTGATCCTCTTCCTCCTGCCCATCACCAAGGGCAGCGACTGGGGCTGGAGTTCGGGCACGACGCTCGGCCTGTTCGCCGCCGCGCTCGTCGTCCTCCTCGCCTGGGGCGCGATGGAACTGCGCCTGAAGGCCCCGCTGGTCGACCTGCGCACGACGGCCCGCCGTGAGGTCCTGCTCACGAACCTCGCCTCGATCATGGTCGGCGTCGCCTTCTACGCGATCTCGCTCGTCCTCCCCCAGCTGCTCCAGCTGCCGTCCGCCACGGGCTACGGCCTCGGCCAGTCGATGGTCGTCGCGGGCCTGTGCGTCGCGCCGCTCGGCCTGACGATGATGCTGATGGCGCCCCTCTACGCCCGGCTGTCCGCCCAGTTCGGCCCGAAGGTCACCCTGCTGCTCGGCCTGCTGATCATCGCGATCGGCTACGGCGCGGGCCTCGGCCTGATGAGCGCCGCCTGGCAGACCATCATCATCTCGGTCCTGATCGGCGCGGGCATCGGCCTCGCCTACTCCTCGCTGCCGGCCCTGATCATCGGCGCGGTGGACGCGTCCGAGACGGGTGCGGCCACCGGCCTCAACACCCTGATGCGCTCCATCGGTACGTCGGTGTCCTCCGCGGTCATCGGCATGGTCCTGGCCAACACGGCGAACCAGGTGCACGGCGCCGCCGTCCCGACGATGCACGGCTTCCGCGTCTCCTTCCTCATCGCCACGGCCGCGGTCGCGGTCGGCGTGCTGCTCGCGTTCGGCCTGCCGGGCCGCAAGAAGCCCACGGTCCAGCTCCGCGCCAGCAGCGAGGAGGACACGGTCCTGGAACGCGTGGAGGAGGCCCTCGCCGCCCGGTTCCACGGCCGCGTCCTCGACCCGGCGGGCCTTCCCGTGCCCCGCGCCAAGGTCACCCTGATCGACCGCCGCGGCCGCCAGGCGGGCTCGGCCCTCACGGACACGGAGGGCGGCTACGCCCTCGACGTCCCGGCGGGCGGCTCCTACGTCCTCGCGACCACCGCCTCCGGCCACGCCCCGCGCGCCTCGGCCGCCACCCACCACGGCGAGAACCGTCCGGTGCGGGTGGACCTGGCGCTGGAGGCGCTGGCGGAGTCGGTGCGGTAGGCGGGGCGCCGGGCCGACGGGCAGCTTCGGCGGAGGGCGCGTCACGCGGGTGCGTGGCGCGCCCTCTTCGCGTGGCACTCGAACCAGACGGTCTTCCCGCCCCGGGGCGCCCGGTGCGGCACCACGCCCCACCGGTCGACCACGGCCGCCACGATGGCAAGACCCCGGCCCGACTCGGCGCATTCACGGCGGTCCCGCGGTTCGGGCAGCACGGGGTGGGCGTCTGCCACCTCGACCCGCACCCCGGCGTCCGCCCGCATCATCCGCACGGTGCAGCTCCGTCCCGGCACATGGCGGACGACGTTGGCGATCAGCTCGGTCAGCGCGAGTTCGGCGTCGTCGGCGAGCTCCCCCAGCTCCCACACCTCGAGGTGGATCCGCAGGATGCGGCGCAGGTGCCGGGCGCTGTGCTCACCCACGGTGAGGCCGAAACCGTAGAACTCGGCAAGTCCCGCGTCCGGGGCGTCAGTTGCGTGATTCATGTCACCAGCGTGGGACGGTTCGATTACTCTCGGCTACGTCGTGATCGAAACGCCGCGAGGCGTTGCACGTCTGGGGTGACCGCCCGTGCCGAACATCCGCCGTGACCTCGACCCCGGCGCCTCGCCGCTCGACTACTACGGGTTCGAACTGCGTCGCCGAAGAGAGGACGCGGGCCTGAAGCTGGGCCAGTTGGGCGACTGCGTCTTCTGTACGGGGTCGTTGATCGGCCAGATCGAGTGCGCCAAGAAGGTGCCGACGCGTGACTTCAGCGAGCGGGTGGACGCGGCGCTGGGCACGGACGGCTTCTTCTCGGGCCTGGTGGGCCTGGTCCTGCGAAGCCAACTTCCGACCTGGTTTCAGGCGTACGCCGAGATGGAGGCGCGGGCCACGTACATCTCCACGTTCCAGTGCCAGCTGGTGTATGGGCTGTTGCAGACGGAGGAGTACGCGCGGGCCGTCTTGGCCACGGGGCGGCCCGCCAAGCTTGACGAGTTGCTCGCGGCGCGAATGGAGCGCCAGCGCATCCTGCGGCGCGAGCAGCCGCCGCTGGGCCTGGTGATCCTCGACGAGGCGGTGCTGCACCGCCCGGTGGGCGGCAGGGCGGCGATGCGAAAACAACTGCACCATCTGTTGGACGTCCAGCGTGAACGGTTGGCGCAGCTCCAGGTGTTGCCGTTCCGGGTTGGCGAACACGCAAGCCTGGCGGGATCGTTCACGTTGCTCCGATTCGACGAGGACCCCGACCTCGTCTACACCGAGGATTTCGTGCAGGGGCACATGACCGCCAACCCGGAAACCATTCGGGAAGCGACCCTTCGTTACGCTAGCTTGCAGGCCACCGCCCTCTCCGTGGAGGAATCGGCGGCACTGATCAAGCTCGTACTGGAGGACCGTTATGGGCAGCACCCGGGACCTGGCCAACGCCCAGTGGCGTAAGTCCAGTTACAGCGGCAACACGGGGGGCGAGTGCATCGAGTGCGCCCCTCTGGACGGCGCCGTCTGGCGCAAGTCCAGCTACAGCGGCACCACTGGCGACTGCCTGGAGTGCGCCACCGGCACCGGAACCGTCGCCATCCGCGACTCCAAGGACCCGGACCTCAACCACCTCCGGATCACGCCAAGCGCATTCCGCGCCTTCGTGGCGGGCGTCGTCGGCGGACGGGTCTAGCGGAAACTCGGGGGACACGCCGGAGGCACCCCGCTAATCTCACCGCCCATGAGCTGGCTGCCGCACGACTTCGTCCACCCCACCCACACACCCGTTCCCGGAACCGCCCTCCACCTGCGGCCGATCCGGGAAGCGGACGCCGCGATCGACTACCCCGCCGTGATGGGCTCGCGCGAGCGCCTGTGGGAGATCTTCGGCCCGGCGTGGGGCTGGCCCGCGGAGACCATGACGTACGAGGCGGACCGCGTCGACCTGCTGCGGCACGAGAAGGAGATCGCGGCCCACCAGTCGTTCAACTACGCCCTGCTGAACGCGGAGGAGACCGCACTCCTCGGCTGCGTCTACATCGACCCGCCCGAGCGCACCGGCGCCGACGGGGAGATCTCGTGGTGGGTGGTCGACGACCTCGCCGGGGGCGCCGAGGAGCGGGCGCTCGACGCGTTCGTGCCGGAGTGGATCGCCGCCGAGTGGCCGTTCCGCCAGCCGCGCCTCATCGGCCGCGACATCAGCTGGCAGGAGTGGCTGAAGCTGCCGGAAGTCCCGTAGGAGCCGTCAGCACCCCACGTCGAACCGCGCCTCCACACCCAGAAGTTCGGACACGTCGGAGCCCGCCGCCAGCTCCTGCGGCTCCGCACCCCGCCGGAACAGCCGCGCCTGGTGCGCGCCCGCCACCGACGCCCGGTCCCCGGAAACCCGCAGCCACGAGCCCTCCCGCAGGCCGAGCACCGGCACGTCGTTCTCCTCCAGGAACTCGGTGAGGCGCTGCTCGCGGGTCTCGCCCTTGTGGGTGGAGGACGGGTCCGGGTCCAGGTAGTGCGGGTTGATCTGGAACGGGACCAGGCCCAGCGTCTCGAAGGACGGCGGCTGCACGATCGGCATGTCGTTGGTCGTACGGAGGGTGGGCGCGGCCATGTTGGTGCCGGCGCTGGCGCCCATGTACGGCAGGCCCGCACGGACCGCCCCCGTCACGGCCTCCCGCAGGCCCGTGCGGTACAGCGCGCTCAGCAGCCGGAACGAGTTGCCGCCGCCGATGAACACCGCGTCCCCCGCGGCGAGTTGGGCGAGCGGATCGCCGCCCTCGTGCACGCCCCGCACCTCGATCCCCGCCCCCTCCAGCGCACCGCGCACCTTCGCCGTGTACGCGTCGTGGTCGGCGAGCGCGTACGGCACGAACGCGAGGCGGGCCCGCGCCGGCAGGAAGCCGGTGACGGTGTCCAGCGCGTGCTCCAGGTAACCCTGGCCGTGCTGGGTGGAGTTGGAGAGCAGCAGAAGGTTCACGACGGGGTCGCTCCGATCAACGTAATCAACAGGCTGTGCACAAAGGTCAGTTGGTGGCCGCGCGGGTGCGGCGCGCGGGCTGCGGCGGGTGCGTCAGGCGCCGCTCCAGGAGGTGGGCGGCCTTGCGCAGGGCGTCGAGACGGTCGCCGGGACCGTCGGGGAAGCGCTCCTTCGCGGCGCCGAGACTGAGGCTCCCGTAGGGCTCGCGACCGAGGAAGACGGGCACGGCGACCGTACCGATCCCGGCGTCGTACTCGCCGACCGTCCACGCGTACCCCTGGGCGCGGACCGCGAGGAACTCGCGCTCCAGCTCGTCCGCGTCGGTCACCGTGCGCTCGGTGAAGCGGGCCATGGGGCGGCCGCGGAACAGCCGGTGGCGCTGCTCGTCGGGCAGGAACGCGTAGTACGACTTGCTCGTCGCGCCCGCGTGCGCCGGGTACAGCTCGCCCACCAACGGGTAGTAGCGCAGGGGCCCTTCCTCGCCCTCGACCGCCGCGACGCAGCGCATGTGGAAGCTGTCGGGCAGACAGAACAGGACCGTGTCACCGGTCGCCGCCCGCAACTCCTCCAGGACCGGACCCGCCAGCAGCTCAAGGGATCCCGAGCGCTCCCACAGCCTGCCCAGCCTGAGTACGGCGGGCCCGATCCGATAGCGCCGGGTCACAGGGTCCGAGACGAGGAAGCCGCGCCCGGCCAGGGTCGAGAGCAGCCGCTGCGCGACCGACGTGTCCCAGCCGAACTCGGTGGCGACCTCCGTCACTCCCCAGTCCGGCCGCGTCCGCTCGAACGCGAGCAGCACGAGGAGGGCCCGGTCGACGGTCTGTAGCGCGCCGGCCGGGGTCTTCCGGTCGAGCGGGATCTCCGGCACGCCATCTCACCATCCAGACCTGTATTGCAAATAACGGGAAATGCTTGCCGACAACGCTATCCGATCCCGAATCTGCTGTCAGTACCGGTGTAAATCGCGACCGGGCACGGAGCAGCGAGAGGGACCCCGCATGTTGAAGTACGTCCTCGATGTCGTCGATCTGCTGGACGACCCCGACGCCGACGGCAAGCGCGCCGTCGCGTATCTCGACTCTGTCGCGGGCCCGGAGGGCTCCGGAGCCGAGGTGACCACGGTCGACGGCGAGCGCGGGTCCACCGACTTCGTGCTCGCCCGGATCCCCGGCGCGAAGGGCCGCAGCCGCGGCGGCAGCGCCCGCACGCTCGGCGTCGTCGGCCGCCTCGGCGGGGTCGGCGCCCGGCCCGAGATGACCGGGCTCGTCTCCGACGCGGACGGCGCCGCCGCCGCGCTCGCCACGGCCGCCAAGCTCCTCGACATGCGCCGACGCGGCGACGTGCTCGACGGTGACGTGGTCGTCGCCACGCACATCTGCCCGGACGCCCCGACCGCGCCGCACGACCCGGTGCCGTTCATGGATTCGCCGGTCGACATCGCGACGATGAACCGGCACGAGGTGACGGACGACATGGAGGCCGTGCTCTCCATCGACACCACCAAGGGCAACCGCATCATCAACCACAAGGGCCTCGCCCTGTCCCCCACCGTCAAGGAGGGGTGGGTGCTGCGGGTCAGCGAGGAGCTGGGCGAGCTGCTCGCCGTCGTCACCGGTGAGCCGTTGGTCACGTACCCCGTGACCACGCAGGACATCACGCCGTACGGTAACGGGGCACATCACATCAATTCGATCCTTCAGCCGGCCACGGCGACCGCCGCCCCGGTCGTCGGCCTCGCGGTCACCTCGGCCTCGGCGGTCCCCGGCTGCCAGACCGGCGCCAGCCACGAGACCGACATCGCGGCCGCCGCCCGGTTCGCCGTCGAGACCGCGAAGGCCTTCGGCGGCGGTCGCCTCGACTTCCACGACGCCGAGGAGTTCGACGCCCTCGTGAGCCGCTACGGCTCGCTCGCCCACCTGCAGACCCTCGGCAACGCACCTACGGAGTCGTGACGCCATGGCCACCACCACGAAGAGCGTGGGCAGCGACGACTACGCGCTGTCCAGAGTTCCGAAGGACAAGCGGCTCGGCTTCTGGACGATGCTGCTCCAGTGGCTCGCCCAGTCCGGCTCCATCTCGCAGTTCACCCTGGGCGCCACCATCGGCGTCGGCATGACCTTCGGCGACGCCTTCCTCGCCTTCACGCTCGGCGCGGTCATCCTCGAAGTCGTGATCTTCCTGATCGGCATGGCAGGCATGCGCGAGGGTCTCGCGACGCCGCTGCTGACCCGCTGGGCCGGCTTCGGCCGCAACGGCTCCGCCCTCGTCAGCTTCATCATCGCGATCAGCCTCGTCGGCTGGTTCGGCGTCCAGAACACGATCTTCGGCGACAGCGTCTCGTCGCTCGTCGGCGGCCCGTCGTGGCTGTGGTGCATCGTCGCGGGTCTGGCCATCACGGTCCTGGTGATGTTCGGCTTCCGCTACATGGCGATCTTCGCGAAGATCGTCACGCCCCTCTTCTTCGCGATGGTCGCCTGGTCCGTCATCGACGCGCTCTCCGACCACTCCATCGCAGACCTGCTCAGCTCCCCGCCGCCCGGCCAGGCCATCCCGCTCTCGGTCGCCGCGACCGCCATCGCGGGCGGCTACATGACCGGCGCGATCGTCGCGCCCGAGATGACCCGCTACAACAAGAAGGGCAGCCACGTCTTCCTGCAGACGGCGTCCTCGATGATCCTCTCCGAGTACATCGTGGGCCTGACGGGCGTGCTCCTCGGCCACATGGTCAGGAGCGACCAGGTCTCGCAGATCGTGCTCTCCACGTCCGGCGTCTTCGGCGTCCTCGTCGTCCTGATGTCGACCGCGAAGATCAACGACTGGAACCTGTACGGCTCCTCGCTCGGCGTCGTCAACTTCTTCCAGGTCGTCTTCAAGAAGCGCCTGCACCGCGGCGCCGTCACCATCGGCCTCGGCATCGCGGGCACCGCCCTCTCCGCGGTCGGCATCATGACCCACTTCACGGAGTTCCTCTCCGTGCTCGGCGTGGCCATCCCGCCCATCGGAGGCATCGTGGTCGCCGAGTACTGGGTGGTCCGCAAGATGCGCAAGCCACTCGACGAGACGCGCGAGGCGGGCACCCTGCCCACCACGTCCCCGACCTGGGTCCCCCTGTCCCTCGTGATCTGGGCCGCCGCCTTCTGCGTCGGCAAGTTCTACGACGGCGGCATCCCGGCCCTGAACTCCCTGGCCACCGCGTTCGTCCTCTACACCGTCCTCGGGCTGCTCGGCTGGATCAGGACGTACGGCACCACGACCCTGACCGACGACGAGGACACGCTCCCCGCCCAGGCCAACCACACCCCCGTAGGAGCGGCATGACCACCCCAGCCACCCTCGCCTCCGAGGACGCACAGCGCGAAGTCGTCGAACTCTGCGCCGAGTTGATCCGCTTCGACACCTCCAACCCGACGAGCGACGAACAGGCCTGCGCCCGCTGGGTCGAGGACAAGCTGGCCGAGGTCGGCATCAAGTCCGAGTTCGTGGAGAGCGCGCCGGGCCGGGCGAGCGTCATCGCCCGCATCGAGGGCACGGACCGCACCCGGGGCGCCCTCCTCGTCCACGGCCACCTGGACGTGGTCCCGGCGGACGCGACCGAATGGCAGGTGCCTCCCTTCTCCGGCGAGATCCGCGACGGCTACCTGTGGGGCCGCGGCGCGATCGACATGAAGGACACGGTGGCCGTCATGCTGGCCACCGCCCGCCACTTCGCACGTACGGGCACCAAGCCGTCCCGCGACCTGGTCCTCGCGTTCCTCGCGGACGAGGAGGCGGGCGGCAAGTTCGGCGCGCACTGGCTGGTCGAGCACCGCCCGGACCTCTTCGAGGGCGTGACGGAGGCGATCGGCGAGGGCGGCGGATTCAGCTACGCCCTCGACGACACCCGCCGCCTCTACCCGATCGAGAACGCCCAGCGCGGCATGGCCTGGATGGAACTGACGGCGAACGGGCGGGCGGGCCACGGCTCCTCCCCCAACGACGAGAACGCGGTGACGGACCTCGCCGAGTCCCTCACCCGCATCGGCCGCCACACGTTCCCCATCCGCCTGATCGAGCCGGTCCGCGCCCTGCTCGCCGAGGCCGCCGCCCTCCAGGGCGTGGAGCTCGACTTCGAGGCCGAGGACCTGGACGCGGAGCTGGCCAAGCTCGGCCACGTCGCGGACTTCATGCAGGTGGTGCTCCGCAACTCGGCGAACCCCACCATGTTCACGGCCGGCTACCAGACCAACGTCATCCCCGGAAAGGCGACGGCCCGCGTCGACGGCCGCTTCCTGCCCGGCCACGAGCAGGAGCTGATCGACGCCATCGACGAGCTGCTCCTGCCGTCCGTCTCCCGCGAGTGGGTCAACCACGACATCGCGATGGAGACGACCTTCGACGGCCCACTGGTGGACGCCATGTGCGCCGCCGTACGCGCCGAGGACCCGGACGGCCACCCGGTCCCCTACTGCAACCCGGGCGGCACCGACGCGAAGGCCTTCACCCACCTCGGCATCCGCTGCTTCGGCTTCAAGGGCCTGAAGCTGCCCGCCGACCTGGACTACGGCCGCCTGTTCCACGGCGTGGACGAGCGGGTCCCGCTGGAGGGGCTGCGGTTCGGGGTGCGGGTGATGACGCGGCTCTGGCAGGGCTGCTGACGGCTCCCGCGGGGGACGGCCAGGGGACTGTGACGCGTAACTACGAGTGATTCGTAGTTACGCGTGCAAGTCCCCCGCCCCCCCCCCCAGGGCCGCCCCGCGCGCCGGGGGGGCGAGGGGGGGGGGGGGGGAGCACAACGCGCGGG